>JAUNWB010000056.1 GCA_030540535.1 Elusimicrobiales bacterium | reverse complement strand
GTCTTAAACCAGCCGTCTTCGGTAAACGCGTCGCGCGTGGCGGTTTCGTTGCCCCAATACCCTTTGAAAATGTTGGGGCCCTTTACGCACAGTTCGCCTTCTTTGTTGCGGGGCACTTCGTTGCCGTCGTCGTCCAGCACAATCGTGCTGACGGCGGGAATGGCCGGGCCGACGGATTTAATTTTTTGCAGTTCCTCGGTATTGACGCTCAGCACCGGGCTCGTTTCGGTAAGGCCATAGCCTTCCAGTATCGGCACGCCGATTTTTTGCTCAAAACGGTCTTTAATTTCCTGCGTCAAAGGCGCCGCGCCGGACACGGCAAAGCGCACGTTTTTAAACGGCCAAAAGCGCAGGTACAGCCGTTTTAACCCTTTGGCTTCTTTGGAAAGCACGGCGTAAATTTGCGGTACGGCCAAAATAATGGTGACTTTTTGCGAACCCATCGCGCCCAGCCATTTGCTGGCGGGCATAACGTTGGCCACAATCACCACTTTCAAATTAAGGTACAGCGGAATCACCACGCACGCCGTCCACGCGAACGAGTGGAACATCGGCAGCAGGCACAAAAAGCAGTCTTCGTCCGTCACTTTAAAAATCTGCGCGCAGGAAATAACGTTGGACGCCAAATTTCCGTGCGTCAGCATCGCCCCTTTGGGGAGCCCGGTGGTGCCGGAGGTGTACAAAATAAACGCCAAATCTTCCACATCCGCTTGTGCAGAAGCGGTTTCATCGTGCGGGACGGACTTTTCCACCTCGTCCCAAAATTTCTGCACGCACGGCGTTTCGGCGGCGGAAGACGGAATTTCGTCCGTGGTAAAAATGTATTTTACTTCCGGCGTATCGGGCAGCGCTTTTACGTAATGGCGGATAAACTCCGCCTGCGTAACCACGGCTTTGGCGCCCGAATTGTTTAAAATATATTGGATTTCTTCCTGCTTCGTCACCATGAAGTTGACGGGAATGCTGACCGCGCCCAGTTTGTAGAGGCCGAAGTTGGCCACCACCGTATCAATGGCGTTGCGGTGGACGATGGCCACGCGGTCCCCTTTGCGGATACCGTGTTCAAAAAACATATCGGCGGCGCGGTCCACCTGCATCAAAAGTTCGTGGTAAGAAACTTCTTTGCCCGTCCCCGCCTCCACCAGCGCGATTTTGTCCGGAAAGCGGAACGCACTGTCGGATAAAGCGGTATACAAATCTTTGCGGCGAATCATAGGCACCTCATATATAAGTAAATCTTTCTTTTATTTTAGTATATTACGCCTGCCTGGGGTCCAAAATATCGCGGAAAGCGTCCCCCAGCAGGTTCCAGCCCAGCACAAACAGGAAAATCGCTCCGCCTGGCGCGGCGACGGTGTACCAATACGCAAACGGATTTTGTGCCGTACCCAGCACCCAGTTGCGCGCCATGGCGATTAACTGCCCCCAGTCGGCGGTGCCGGGCTGTGCGCCCAGCCCCAAAAAAGACAGCGAAGCCGCCGTCAGCACCACGTAGCCGATATCCAAACTGGCCACTACGACGGACGGATAAATGGAATTAGGCAGAATGTGCCGGAGTAAAATCCGCGGCCCGCGCGCGCCCAAGGTACGCGCGGCGGTTACGTATCCGCGCTGTTTGACGGACAAAATATCCCCGCGCACCAAACGCGCGTAAGACGGCCAGGCCACGGCGGTCAGCGCAATCATCATATTTTTGATATCCGGCCCCAGCATGGCGGCAATCACCATGGCAAGCACCAAAGACGGAACGGCAAATACCACGTCCGTCAAGCGCATGAGCGTTTCGTCCACCTTCCCGCCAAAATACGCCGCCGTCCCGCCGACGAATAATCCGATTAAAAACGCAAAAAACGTAACCGTTACGCCCACTTTAAATGCAAGACGCGTCCCCCACACCACGCCGTAGTACAAATCGTACTGCTGTTCGGTGGTGCCGAACCAATTTTGGGCGGACGGCGGCTGGGGCGCGATTTGGTAGCTTTTCTGCGGCAGTTGGTACGGGTTGTTTTTGTTCTGCGCGGGGGCCAATAGCGGCGCCAACAGCGCGATCCCTGCAAAAAACGATACCAATATAAACCCCGCCAGGGAGGTTTTATTGGTAAAAATACGTTTAAAAATACGGTTTTTCAGCATAGTTTAATCCAGCCGGATGCGCGGGTCCACCGCCGTATATAAAATATCGGACAGCAAATTGCCGATGACAAACAGCACCGCCACCATTAGTGAAAACCCCAAAATCCCGGCAATATCCAGCTGCTGCGCGGCCAGCACGCCAAAGCGGCCGATACCGGGGTAATCAAAAATGGTTTCCACAATTACCGTCCCGCCCAAAAGGCGGATAAATTGGATACTGGCCAGCGTAATCACGGGAATAATGGCGTTTTTGCCCGCATGCTTGTAAACGACGGCCGTTTCCGGCAAGCCTTTGGCGCGGGCGGTGCGGACGTAATCTTTATTTAATTCCTCCAGCATGCTCGAGCGCATAACGCGCACCATGAGCGCAAATGAACCGATACACAAGGTTACCGCCGGAAGCACCAGGTGGGATAAAACATCCCCGAATACACGCATGTTTCCGTTCAGCAGTGCGTCCACCAGTAAAAACCCGGTGTACGTTTTAAACGCGCCGCCGTGAATCACCATATCCGTGTGAAAGGAATATCCGCCCGGCGCAAACCAGCCGAGTTTGCCGTAAAAAATCATCAAAAGAAGCAGGCCCAGTACAAAAATAGGGAGCGAAAACCCGCCCACGCTAAACATACGCGCGGCGATATCCTGCCATTTGTCTTTATGCACGGCCGACGAACTGCCGAACCACACGCCGAAAAACACCACCAGCAGAATGGTTACAAACGCCAGCTGGATAGTGGCGGGCAAATACTCTTTAATCGCGCGGGCGACGGGCATATTGGCGCTGGGGCTGTAGCCTAAATCCCCGTGCGCTACGTTGGAAAGCCAGCGGCCGTATTGTTTAAATACGTTGTCGCGCAGGCCGTATTTGCGGATGACTTCTTCCAAAGAGCCCATTTGGCGCGGGTCTTTTACGTACAAAGACGCGCGCATTTCGGGGCTGAGCCGCTGGGTGAGAAAAAAGAGCAAAAACGTAACGCCCAGAATCACAAGCGGCAGTAAAAGAAGTCTTCTTAAAATATAGCGGAGCATAAAATCCTTTATTTTTTATAGGAGAGCAGCGTTTCCAAAACAATGTGGAACGCGGCAAAAAATTCTTTCAAAATTAATTTTTCTTTGGTGGTGTGGCAATCACGCACGCCTACGCCCACGTTGGGCAGCGTGAACCCTTTTCCGGCCAGTACGTTGGCGTCGCACCCGCCGCCGCAGGCAATCGGTTTAAGCGCAACACCCGCTTTTTTGGCGGCGGCCACGGCGGATTTTACCACCGGGTGTTTTTTATCCACGCGCACGGCGGGATAACGCTCTTGCGCCGCAAATTTTATTTCGGGCTTGCAGGTTTTACCGTTTATTTTTTTGGTAAAACGTTTGACCGCTTTATCAAAACACGCCTTCATGTGCGCGGTCTGTTTGGCGAGTTTTTCGTTTACCAGGCTGCGCGCTTCGCCTTTTAAATACAACTCCGGCATGACCACGTTGGTGGCGCTGCCGCCTTTTACCACGCCGAAGTTGGCCACGGTGTCTTTATCAATGCGGCCCAGCTTCATTTGTCCAAGCGCATACGATGCCACTTCCAACGCGGAAATACCTTTTTCGGGCGCAACGCCCGCATGCGCGGCCAGCCCTTTTATCCATACTTCAATCGTGTTGACGGCCGGGCCCTGGATAAGCAGCGTATCCACTTCTTCGTTATCCAAAATCAGCCCTTCGCGGCCTTTTAATTTTTTATAATCCAAATTTTTGGAGCCGAACATCCCGACTTCTTCCGACAGCGTAAACACCGCTTCCACCGGCGGATGCGCGGGAGATTGTTCTTTAAGCGTACGCAAAATTTCCAAAATAATCGCCACGCCCGCTTTGTCGTCCCCGCCCAGCACGGTGGTTCCGTCCGACGTAATGCAATCTTTTTTAACTACGGGTTTAACCCCTTTTCCGGGCGTTACCGTATCCAAGTGGGAACACAGCACAAACGGCGCGCTTTTAACCGTTCCGGGCAGAAACGCAATTACGTTTCCTTTGGCGTTTGTGTTGTACTTTTTCCCGGCGTTGTCCACGGTTACGCGGCAGCCGATTTCTTTCAGTTCCTTCTCAACCAGTTCCTGCATCGCGCGTTCGTCATACGATTCGCTGTCCGTTTGGGCTAATTTTAAGAAAGTTTCAACAAGTCTTTTTTCGTTTAATTTCATGGTAAATGCTCCGTATTATTCGGCGGAAATGGCTCCGCACGCGCACCAGTGGCGCGGCGATACTTCTTTTAGTTCAAAACGATGGGCGCGGCAATCTTCCGTCGCCGCCGCACAGCGCGGCGCAAACGGGCAGGCCCAGTTTTCACGCCCGGGTTCCACCCCCGGCGTCCCGGCCGCAAAAGCGAACCCGGTTCCGTCCACCCGCGGCACAGCGGCCAGCAACGCCCGCGTATACGGGTGAAGAGGACGGGTAAAAATTTCTTCGGCGGGCGCGCGTTCTACAATACGCCCTTTATACATCACGGCGATTTCGTCGCACAAAAACCGGGCGACGGCAAAATCGTGCGTTACAAACAGCATGGAAATCTTGCGTTCCCGCTTGATTTTTTTAAGCAAATTCAAAATCTGCGCCTGCACGGATACGTCCAGGGCGGAAACGGGTTCGTCCGCCACTAAAATTTTAGGCTCAAGCGCAAGCGCGCGGGCGATACAGATACGCTGCCGCTGCCCGCCGGAAAATTCATGCGGATAGCGGTCCAAAAACGTTTCCGACATTCCGACGGAAGCCAATAACCCTTTTAAAAAAGTTTCCCGTTCCGCGCGGTCTTTTTTCAGCCCGTGGATATCCAGCGGCTCGCTTAGCACCTGGCGCACGTTCATGCGCGGGTCCAGGCTGGAATACGGGTCCTGGTACACCACCTGCATCACGCGGCGCAGGCTTTTCCACACGGTTTTGGAAATTTCCGCCGTGTTTTTTCCGTCCGCCAACACGGTGCCGGAGGTCGGTTTTTCAATTCCCAAAAGCACTTTGCAAAGCGTCGTTTTGCCGCAGCCGGACTCTCCCACCAGCCCCAACACGCTGTTTTCGGGCAGCGATAACGTAACGTCTTTTAACACGGGGAACGATTCCCCCTTGCCAAACAGCCATTTACGGCGGAAATACGTTTTATACAAATTTTTAATTTCCACGCGCGCGGTCATTTGGGTTCCTCCAGCCAGCAGCGCACCTGGCGGCCGTTCTTTTCAAACAGCGGCGGCAGACACGCGCGGCACTTGTCAAACGCTTTATTACAGCGCGGCGCAAACGGACAGCCGGGCAAATTTTCCCCCGGTACCGGCGGGTTTCCGGCGATAGCCGGGAGTTCCTCGCATGTTTGGGAAAGGGACGCCAGCGAATTTAACAGCCCCTGCGTATATGGGTGGAGCGGGCGGGAAAACAGTTCTTTGGCGGGGGCTTTTTCCATGCACAGGCCCGCGTAAAGCACCAGAACGTCGTCGGCGATTTGAGCGGCAAGCGCCAGGTTGTGCGTAATAAAAATAACCGCCGTACCGGCCGCCTGCTGGAGCGCTTTCATGAGGCCCAAAATCTGGGCTTGGATAGTAACGTCCAAAGCGGTGGTCGGCTCGTCGGCAATTAACACGTCCGGCGAAAGCGCAAGCGCCATGGCGATCATCACGCGCTGGCACATTCCGCCTGAAAATTGGAAAGGATATTCATTTAGGCGTTTTTCCGCGTCGGCGATGCCCACGCTCGTCAGCAAATGCGCCGCTTGCCGGCGGGCTTCTTCGCGCGAAATTTTGCGGTGCGCGCGGAGCGTTTCCTCCAGCTGTTCCCCTATGGTAAGCACGGGGTTTAAGCTGGAGGAAGGGTCTTGAAAAATCATGGAAATTTTATTGCCGCGCACGTCGCGCAAAGCGGAAGGAGAAAGAGAAAGCAAATCTTGCCCGTTGAATACAATTTCGCCTCCGGCAATATCCGCGCACGGCGGCAAAAGCCGCAAAAGCGACAGCGCATGCACCGTCTTTCCGCTGCCGGATTCCCCCACCACCGCCAAGATACGGCCCTTTTCCAGGGTATACGAAAGCCCGCGCAACACGGGCACGGTGCGTTTGTCGACGGTAAAATCCACCCGCAGGTCGCGGACGGTTAATACGGGGGCGGTCATATGTATTATTATAGCAATTACCTATACGCCCCGTCAGATAAAACCCCGAGAAACAGCCTCCCGCCCGGGACGTTCTATAAAGTATTCACAAAAATACCGTCCCTGTTTTCTGGGACGGTATCATTAACAGAAAAATGGGCAGACATCAGCCGCCGATTTCGTCACACGCGGAGCTTCGGCCGTCACTGCAGCAGGAGTCGACGGGCGTATCAATACCGCAGTAATCCGCGCACAGCGCCTTGCCGTTGTCGTTGGTTCCCGAGCAGGTGGTACCGGTGCTGTCGTATTTGCGGCTGAGGGTGTATGCGTAGCGGATTTCCCCGGGGCTGACGCGTTCGGCGTAGCCGATACCTTCCGGGTAATCCGTCCCGGTAAGACGCATTAAAAAGCCGTTGCCCGTGCCGCACGCGGGGGAACCGCCGGAAACGGCTCCTTTGGTGCAAAACGTCGGGCCCGAAGAACCCCTGGGGGCCACGCCCAGCCCGCGGAAATCCAGCGTATACGTGTTGACGTTCATGTACCGCCGTTCCTGCGCCTGTGCTATGGAATCCAGTAAATTGACGGCTTCCACCATACGGGAACGTTCCACCGCTTTTTGATAAGCGGGCATAGCCGCCGCACTTAAAATACCTATAATCAAAACAACGACCAACAACTCAATCAGAGTAAAACCTTTCACGTAAAACCTCCAGGGGGTGCCCCTATCAAGCGCCGGACGTTACTATTAAGTGTACCAGTAAAATGCCTAAGAGTGCAAGCGTAAACAGAAAACCGCCCTTTCCGTTTTGGACGCTTTTATAGGAAGATTCCGCGCAAAACCTCCACGGGATGACTTATAAAGAAAAAAGCCGTCACTTGATATAACGCAATGCGATATTCTCTTTCTTTCCCCCCGCACGGACAAGCCTTAATTTGCTACACTTATGTATATGAAGAAATTTGCTATTTTAACCGCCGCGCTCACTTGCCTGTGCGCGTGCAGCCAGTATCAAAACGTCACCGTTACGCTGCCGGACGGTTTTACCGTTAAGGCCCGCGTGGCGGACACACCCGAAAAGAAAGAAAAAGGACTGATGTTCGTCAAACACCTGCCCGAAAACGAAGGCATGCTTTTTCTTTCCGATGAAGACGAACTCCAACAATTTTGGATGAAAAACACCCTTATTAATTTAGACATCGCGTTCATCAAAAACGACCACACCGTTTCCTCCGTCGCACACGAAATGGAACGCACCTATACCTACACGCCGGATTACGATATTCCCCAAGCGGTAGGCTTTGGACGTTACGTGCTGGAACTTCCCGCCAAAACGGCCGCCAAACACGGGGTGGAACCGGGCGCAAAAATTGCGTTTACCCTGCCGGAGAAAAAATGAAAAAAGTTTACCTGGCGGCTTTGCTTTGCTTCTGTCTGTCCGCCGCTCACGCGGGCGAAACCAACCCGTGGGCCGCGCTCAACGCCGAAGCAAAACGCCATCTGGTCAACTTAATCAATATCGACACTTCCCTGCCGGAGCCCGACGAGCTTTCCGCCGCGCGCTACCTGTATAAAGAATTTAACAAACACCAAATAGACTGGGATATTTTTATTCCCAGCAAAGGCCGCGCCAAC
>JAUNWB010000055.1 GCA_030540535.1 Elusimicrobiales bacterium | reverse complement strand
CTTCGCTGATGGCGGCTACGGGGCAGGCGGATTCGCAAGCGCCGCAGTTGATGCAAACATCCGGGTTCACTTTGTAAGCCATAATGATTCTCCTATTATTCGGTAAAAATTATATTTAAATTATACAAAAATTGAACGCGTTTTAGGTTCTTCCGTCGGAGATTCACCCCCTTGTCAAGCACGTACAATAGTGGTAAAATTAAAAGTAAGGATAAACTAACTTTTATGCAAACAGAAAATTTCCGCACTTTACACCAATTAAAACCGGGCAACACCGCCCAAATCCGCGAAATACAAACTACTCCTAAAATGGCCGAAAAATTGGCGGCTATGGGAATAGTCCGCGGGCAGTTTGTTACGCGCCAAAAAGGCTCCAGCCCCGTCGTAATCAGCGTATCCGGGACGGAAGTGGCCATCGGGCGCGAAACCGCCAAAAAGATTCTCGTCACTTCCAAAAAAAATACGTTTCTCCTGGCCGGAAACCCCAACGTGGGCAAGAGTTTGATTTTTTCGCGTCTGACGGGGATTGGCATTATTTCGTCCAATTTCCCCGGCACCACCGTGGGGCTTAACTACGGGCAGACGCAGTTTGACGGAGAATCGTACGATATCATCGACATTCCCGGCCTGTACCGCCTGGAAGAAGAATGGCTTATCGAAGGCAAAAAACGCAACCTGTTTAAAGAATTGGAGTACGACTTTATCGTCTGCGTGTCCGACGCGTCCCACTTGGAGCGCAACCTGTATTTCGTGCTGGAAATTTTGTCACTCAGAAAACCCGTCATTTTACTCTTGAACAAATTTGACGAAGCCCAGCGCAAAGGGATTCAAATTGACGTAAAAGCGCTTTCCAAAATGTTGGGTATTCCCGTTATCCCGACGGTGGCTTCCACCGGTGAAGGCCTTAAAGACCTGGCCGAAGTGGCCCCCAAAGTGGCCGAACGGGAGGAAACGCGCTCCCCGTTAGTGGTGCCGGAATCGGCCGAAGAAAAATGGCATATCATCGGGAATATCATTCAAAAAGTGCAGACGGTAAAGCATAAACACCCGTCGTTCTGGGAACATTTGCAGGGGTGGGCGACTACCCCCGCCACCGGCTTGCCGATTGCGTTTTTGGTGCTTATCGCCTCGTTCTTTTTGGTGCGCTTTGTGGGCGAAAGCATTATTGATTTTGTGGACCCGCTCTACGAAAATTATTACGTGCCGTTTTTGGAAAACCTGTTCGGCCCGTGGAAAGACAATATGCTCGGCATGCTTCTTTTGGGCGACGGCGGAGAGCATTATTTCGGGCTGTTAACGGACGGCCTAAAAATTGCGCTTGTCGACGTAATGTCCTATGTGCTGGCATTTTATGCGCTGCTCGGGTTTTTAGGCGATTTGGGGTACCTCCCCCGTCTGGCCGTACTCCTGGACGGAATTTTGCACAAAATCGGTCTGCACGGGTATGGTTCTTTGCCCATTATGTTGGGCTTTGGCTGTAAAGTGCCGGCGGTGATGGGTATCCGCGTGCTGGAAACGCGCCGGGAGCGGATTATCGCGCTTGCGCTGATTTTGGTACTTGCGCCGTGTATTTCGCAGACGGCCATGATTATTTCCATTTTGTCCCCCCACGGTTTGAAATACATGCTGATTGTATTCGGCGCGCTGTTTATTAACGGGATTTTGGCGGGTACGGTGCTTAATAAAATGATGAAAGGCGAAACGCCCGAGCTGTTTATGGAAATCCCCTCCTGGCAGATTCCGCAATTAAAACCGCTTGCGCGCAAATTGTGGATTCGCATGAAAGAATACCTGTGCGATGCGCTGCCGCTGATTTTGGCGGGTATTTTGTTTGTGGATTTGATGCAGCTTTCCGGCGTGACGGATTTTATTACAAAAATTTCCCGCCTGCCTGTGGAAAAGCTCTTGGGCTTGCCGGGCGAAACCACGCCGCTTTTAATTTTAGGGTTCCTGCGCAAAGACGTATCCATCGCGCTCTTGGAGCCGTTTAACCTGCCGCCGCAATCGCTCGTTGTAGCGTGCGTGTTTATGGCGATGTACTTGCCCTGCGTAGCGACGTTTTTTGTTATGCTGCGCGAGAGCGGCTGGAAAGATACGGTTAGAGTGGTTGCGCTGACGCTGTCTTTGGCGTTTTTATCGGCGGGCGTACTGCGAATGATTTTGATGTAAATACAGAAAGTCGTTTAAAAATGCCAAATGAAATCCCCGGTAAAAATATTTACCGGGGATTTGCTAATTTAATTGGTACCATCTATTGTTTCGTGGGGTGGAGTTTTTTGCTAAACTTTTGCAAATATCCATACTCTTTCCATTTCCTGCACATTCAATTTTCCCAGCTAGTGAGGCGTTAGAGTAACTACTTGGAAAAAAATGCATCCATAATTCTTGGTCATCTGTAAAAGCCATTTGCGACGAGCAGATACAGGGGGTCACTAAATCAAAACGGACTCGCACCCCAGGGGTACTTTGGTTTGTCCCTCCATTCTGTACGCTATAAAAGACTCTGTCCCCCGTTTCATAGGGATTCCCGTAAAAATCTGTTGCTCCTGCTGGCAATACATCTAGTTGGTCAAATGAGGTCGGGCAAGACCCGTTTGCCATATAATAAGAATCAATAGAAGCGGCGAGCGTTTTTCCCAAAGGCATCCATCGAGCTATACGAGCCTTATTTACCGCTTTTTCGTACTGCGGCAGCGCAACGGCCGCCAAAATGCCGATAATCAGCACCACGACTAATAATTCAATGAGGGTAAACCCTCTCTTATTTTTTTGCATGACGTTCTCCTTGAATGTCCGTTTTTGGAAAACAGCCCGCAAAAAAACGGCTGTTACGTTTGAGCTTCTTGCAGTAACCCAAAGCATAACAGCCGTGGTTTGCCGCCCTTGCGGGCGGCAAACACTCGGCACAAAACAGCCGGGTAATTAGTCCGTCTGCTTTGTGCCTAAAACGACTGTTTTTGGACTGCAAGAATGCCGCTTGTACAAACGGCTCTCCGTATTCTGCATACGGTTCCAAAAACAGATAAATGTTTACCGGGTGTTCCCGGGCCCTTCTTAAAAAATCCTCTTAGTCCGTAATCGTGTAGCTGCCGTAGCGGCCGATGTCCACCGGCATGGGGATTTCCGTCCCCAGCGGGCCTTCAAAATACATGGTGCCCGTCAAATGGTAGTCCAGCGTGCCGCTGCCCATGCTGATAAGCCCCAGCACTTTGTTGCTGAACGTGGCCATGGGTACTTTTACTTTGGCTTTGGCGTTTTTGACGGAATTGGGTTCAATGCGGATATCCCGCAGCGTAATGTCGGCCATGTAATCGTCGTTTACGGTCAGTTTGCCGTCAAAGCGTTTAAGCGCGGCGGCCTGTTTTTTATTCATATTGGTAATGGCGATGACGACGTCGAAATCAAAAGAAGTTAAATTGTAATTGGTCAGCTCCACGCTTTTAAGCGCAAATTTGCAGTTCGCTAAATTTTGGGCTTCCTGCACGGTGGAACAAGCGGTAAAAAAAACGGCGGCAAGCAAGCATAAAAACAGTTTTTTCATGGGTCCTCCGAAAGATATTTTCCGTCCGTTTCCGGGCGGGTATAAAATAATTGTATAATAAAATGAAACATTTATGGAGAAATTATGAATCCTTTACAACAAAAAATTTATAACCGTTTTATCCGTTACGCCGCCGTGGAAACCACCAGCGACCCGGCGAGCAAATCCGTGCCCAGCACGCCGTCGCAAATTTCGTTTGCGCACATGCTGGCGGCCGAAATGAAAACCGTCGGCTTCCAGGAAGTGGAAGTGGACGAATTCGGCATCGTTACCGGGTTACTGCCGGCCAATACGGATAAAAAAGCCCCCGTTATCGGATTCTTGGCACACATGGATACCGTATGCGATTACAGCGGCAAAGACGTCCGCCCCGTTCTTCACCCCAATTATGACGGCGGCACGCTGACGATTAACGCCGATAAAAACATGTTTTTATCGCCCGAAACCGCCCCGAATTTGAAACTTTGTGTAGGGGATGATATCGTCACTGCGGACGGCAATACACTCTTGGGAGGCGACGATAAAATCGGCATCGCCACGATTATGACGCTGGCCGAACATCTTTTGGCGCACCCCGAAATCGAACATGGCCCGATTAAAGCCGCATTTACGATTGACGAAGAAATCGGCACCGGCATCGGATACTTTGACATTGAACGCTTCGGCGCGGATTTTGCATATACCGTGGACGGCGCGAATTTGGGCGAAGTGGACTGCGGCAACTTCAACGCCGATACGGTTACCATTCACATTACGGGTAAATCCTGCCACCCCGGTTCCGCCAAAGGTTTTATGGCCAACCCGGTGCGTATTGCGGCGGATATCGTTTCTTCCTGGCCGGAAGACAAACTGCCCGAAACTACCGACGGCGAAGACGGATTTGTGCTGTTTAAAGACATTGAAGGCGGGTTAGAGAGTGCCACGCTGCGCGGTATCGTGCGCGAGCATGACCTTGCCAAATTTGAACATTTCAAAGTAATGTTGGAAGAACTGGCCGAAGAAAAACGCAAAAAATATCCGGCCGCCAAAATTGAAGTGAAATTCAAAGAACAATACCGCAACATGCGCGAAATTTTGAAAGAACAACCCCGCGCCATGGAACTGTTGGAAGAAGCCTTAAAAGAAAATAAGGTGGAGTACCGCTTGACCCAAGCGCGCGGCGGGACGGACGGCTCCCAGCTTTCCTTGCAAGGGCTGCCGACCCCCAACTTGTTTGCCGGATACGAAAACCCGCACGGCCCGTATGAATGGCTGAGCATGACGTGGGTGGAAAAAGCGTTCCACGTATTGGAAAGCGTCGCCAAGAATGCGGTAAAATAAGCGTATTTTGCAAAGAATAAATCCCCGGGAGGGTTTCCCCCTCCCGGGGATTTTTCTTCCATGGGGCTTTCCTTTTCTCTGCTAACGATTGCTCCGCGCCGCTCCTACTGCCCCTCTTTTGCGTTTTCTTCCATACCGCTTGTCCCCATTACGCTGTCCTCCCCAAAGGTTTGGCGGCACCTTGCAGGCCAGCCGCTGGGTGCGGCACGTAACGTTCGGGGCTCTCCTTTTTATTTATAACGACAGATTCCCGACTACGACCTTCGGTAATGACGAATGAACGAAAGAATACGTGTCATCTCCGAATGTTGGCGGCACCTTCCAGGCCAGCCGCAGGGTGCGGCGCGCAGCGTGTCGGAATGACGGCGTGGGGAAGTCTTTGGGAATGACGTGGCGAAAAAATACTCGGGAATGACGACATTTTTTATTTACATTGTTCCTTTGTATTTTTCTTCCCTGTCTGCAGAAAAAATATTTCCAACGCAACAATTCCGCGCACAAGACTAACCTTTATTACCCCCCGCCGGGCTGAGGGGTTTTTACAACATACAAAAAGAACCCCGGTTTCCCGGGGTTCTTTTAAACTGTTTGGCTGGCTTCTTACAGCGCGGGGGCCGGTTGCTGCGGGGCCGCAGCGGGCATGCCTTGGCCGGCGGAATCCAACAAGTTCTTGGCGTCGGAGATGGTCGGGTCCAACGATTTCGTTACCGTGTTGTAGTTGAAGCGGTAAGAAATTTTGAAGCTCTGCGGATTCTCCGGCGGAACTTTTACCAAAACGGAGTAATTGTCCGGGTCTACGGCGGTGGAAATATCCCACGTAATCAAGTTCTGCGCCGCCGGATGTTTGGCTTCAATAAATTCCTTGAGCGTAAATCCGTTTACGAGCGGATAATTTTTCACTTCCGCAAGAGCGGCGTCCATCGGGTTTACTGCCGCCTGTTGGGGCGCGGCCTGCGGAACGTTTTGCGGTTCTTCGTACAGCATTTCGTTCATTTGTTCTTGCTGGGCGACCATTTGTTCCGCTTGCGCTTTGTCGGAGGACAAGAGGTTAAACTGCGCCGGGATTAAGTTCATAAAAGCCAGCATAACGTAGATGAGCGCGGCCAAAACCAGGGCCACCAGCACGCCTACCAACATTTTGGCTTTGCCGGCGGGTTTTACGTCGGCGGCTTTCAAATCGTGCTGGGCGTTGATGTCGTCTTCCAGGCCGTCGATTTGGAGACGTTCGGACTCTGCCGGTTCCGGCACCATCGGCACGGTTTTGATGTCCAGCGTTGCGCCGCGTTTGGTTTTAATGGTGTTTTCCAAAATCACCTGGGAAACGGTCACATCCGCAGGCGCGTTTTCGGCGGCGGGCACGGGTTTTTCCGTTTGTTGGGTGCTGGAAACGATTTCGGTAAAAGCGTCCGTTTTATCTTCGGCTTTAGCCGTAACGTTTGTATTCTCCAAACCGCTCAATTCTTTGGGCAGTTCTTTGCCGTCGGCCTGGGCGGGCGGTACGAAGTCCGAAATCAAATAGGTGGAACCTTCTTTGAGTTCGATTTCCGTCAAATCGTTCGGATTTGCCACAGGCAGCGGCTGGTCGGCCGTTTGCTGGCCGATGGCGTCGAGCGACGGGATTTCCTGCGCTTCGGCGGGCGCGGCTTCGGCCTGGGCCGGCTGGGCGGCGGGCTGTTCGATACCGAACAGCTGTTCCACCGTCTGTTCGCTTTGGGCGTCGCGTTCGGTAAACGCGTCTTTCAAATCGGCATCCGTAATAAGTACGCCTTCGGGCTGTTCCGTTTTGGCTCCGGGGACGAGTTCCTGCATCGTTTCTTCTTTTTCGTCCTCTTCGGCTGTTTTTACTTCTTTTACGCCAATGTCATCGAGCGACGGCATATCCGTGGCGGCCGGAAGCGGCTGCGCGGCGGGTTGTGGCGCCGGAGCGGGCTCATCAGCCGGCATTTGCGAAGCGGGCAGGACTTCTTCCATCACTTCGGGCTGTTTGGCGTCCGGCGCGATAGAGAGCGCGGGAGCGTCGTTATCGTTAAAATCAAGCGTTTGGGGCTTTTCTTCGGCAACGGCGGGAGCTGCTTCCGCTTCGGCCTGGGCTGGCTGTGCGGGTTCTTCTTCTTTATCGTCGCCTAAAGAAGCCATGGCGGCCGCACCCGCGGCAATAGCGGCGGCACCGGCGGCCAGTCTTAACGTATTGGCTTTTTTCTCTTCTTCTTTTTCTTTAATAACCTGGTCAATCGCGTTTTCCTGCGGAGCGCTCTCTCCGGTCAGTTCGGAAAGGAAGGCTTCCTTGGCTTCTTCGGTTACGGCCGGTTTTTCTTCGGCGGCTTTTAACGCGTCGTCCAGCGTGGCCGTTTCTTGTTTAACCGCATCGGCTTGGGCGGCCAGTTTTTGGGCTTGCGCCGGAGTTAACAAATCCTGGAAAGTGCTTTCTTTTTCTTCCTGGGACTGTTCAAGCGTTTTGGCGTTATATAAAGAATCCATGGCCGAGCTGAGGACCAGGTCTTCCCCCCCGTTGGAGCCGAGGGCTGTTTCTCCGGACGTGCCCAAATCCACGGGGCCGAGCATATCCACCGTCTGGTTTTGGGTGGTGTTGGCGGCGGCCACGATGTCTTCGGCTTTGGAAACCAGGCTGGCCGTATTGGTGATTAACGCGTCTTCGTTTACTTCGGGCGTTAAATCGTGTTGGGTAAGGGTGATGGTATTATTGTGGGCATCTTCTTCCGTGGGAGGAACATACGCCGGGGTTTCTGCCGGGCGGGCGGTTTCGCGCGCCTGTTGAGCGGCGGCGACGGCTTCTTCCAGTTTGGTTTGCATGCCGTCGAGTTTGGCTTGCATGCCGGAAATTTGAGCGGTCAGCGCGTCCAACTTGCCGAGCAGTAAGGCGGCCAAACCTTCGTCAGCCGTATTCTGGCTTGCGGCGGCCGGAGCGGCCTCCTGCGCGGGTTGGGTTTGCGCGGGGGCGGCCTGGACGGCGGGCTGCGTCACGGGCACTTGGTCAAATTCAAAAATGGAAGACGCTTTGGCCCACTCCTGGTTGCCGCTATTGGCGGCGTCTTCGGCGCAGATCAGCGTATCCGGGGTAAAGCCTTGCAGCGTTACCAGTTTTTCTTCTT
>JAUNWB010000054.1 GCA_030540535.1 Elusimicrobiales bacterium | reverse complement strand
AAATAAAACGCCTTTTCCGTTTCGGACGCTTTTTATAAACAGGACGAAGGGCGGGGAAAATACAACGCAAAAAACGGCCCTCCTAATGGAGAGCCGTTGTTCAAAAGATGTTACTAATTAAATCATCGTAAGAATATCTTGCGGATTACCCGTTATAAAATCTGGGTGGAACGTTTCCAGCAGTTCGCGCGTGCGGAACCCCCACGTTACCGCGCAGACGCGTACGCCCGCGTTTTTGGCGGTCTGCATGTCCACGTCCGAATCGCCCACATACAAAACGTCTTCTTTTTTGGCCCCGGCGGAAAGCAGCAGTTCGTACACGATATCCGGGTCCGGCTTGACGGGGACGCCGTCGCGCTGGCCGAGTACGTCCAAAAACTGAATCTGCGGGAAGAAGTGTTTTACCAGCCGCTCCGTCGCGCTTTGGTATTTGTTTGACGCTACCGCCAGCATCACCCCGCGCGCTTGCAACGCGTCCAAAAGTTCCGTCATACCGGGATAAACAAAGGTAGCGTCCCACAGGTGTTCGTCGTAATACTTAAAAAATTCTTCGCGCATGCGTTCCACCTGGCCGGGCGTTTTCGAGCCCTCGGGCAGGGCACGCTCCAAAAGTTTGGTCACGCCGTTGCCCACAAATTGAATACACTCTTCTTCCGCGCGGCGCGGAAAACCCAACGCCTCCAGCGCATGATTGGCGGCGGAAGCCAAATCGGCGATGGTGTTTAAAAGGGTTCCGTCCAAATCAAAAATAGCGATTTTCATATTTCTCCTAAAAAATGCCCGCAGTTCGGCGGGCGTACTATTTATAAATTCTGCCGGAAGAAATCCGCCAGCCGCTGTTTGTATTCAAACCCGCCCACTTCGGCGCATTTGTTGTGCTTGGCGCCGGGCACGAGCCAGATTTCTTTCGGGTTCCCGGCCTTTTTATAAAGCAGTTTGGCCTGCGCGGCGGGCACCAAATTATCGTACCGGCCGTGAATAATAAACACCGGGCGCGGCGCAATTTTAGGGATGTTGTATTTGGGGCTGTAACGCTCCGGGTTGACCCTGAGATATTTGCGGATATAGTGCAGAATAATCGGAATAAGCGGGAAATAAGGCACGCGGTGATGCACCCACGCCCAGCGGGAAACCACCCGGCGGAACGAATAGTAAGAAGCCTCCGCCGCCACACACGTGATTTCCGGGTTGCGCGCGGCCTCGCAAATGGCCACCATGCCGCCCATCGAAAGCCCGTACAAACCGATTTTTTCGCAAAATTGCGGGCGGGTTTCTTTCAAAAACCGCACGGCGGCGGCCACGTCTTTGAGTTCTAAGTAACCGATAGAACTCGTCTTTCCGCCGCTTTCGCCGAGGGCGCGGAAGTCGAAGTAAAACAGGTTAAAACCCAAGTCGCGCAAAAAGTGGGTGTTTTTTAAAATATCGGCGCGGTTCATCCCCCAGCCGTGCATTAAAATAATCGTTTTGTTGGAATACTCCGGGCCGGCGATAAACCAGCCTTTCAGCTGCACTTTATCTTCCGTTTTAAAGCAAACGTTTTCATAAGGCAGACCAAATTGGTCCGGCCAGGCGTCAAGCGGCTTGCGTTTAGAAACAGGGTGAAGAACGTTTTGGGCCGCGCGCATGCAAAACCATACGGTCAGCAGAGAAATAATCCCCAGTGCGCACAGCAAAATCAACGCGACGTACAGTACCAAGTTCATAGATTCCTCCCGTACAAAATCAGTTTAAAATTTCTTTTATGGCCGCCGGAATATGCAGGGCGGTATCTTCCGCCAAAACGCCGTAATCCGTACGCGTTCGGGCGGCCAAATCGCCCGCCAGGCCATGCACATACACGCCGCTAAGCGCGGCGGACAGCGCGCTTTGCAAATTAAATCCGTTCTGCGCGCCCAGCTGCGCCCACAGGCCGGCAATCACGCCGGATAAAACATCGCCCGAGCCGGCTTTGGCCAGTGCGGGGCCGCCCGTGGTATTTTGCCACACGGCGGAGAGTTCTCCTTCCGCACAAACCAGCGTTCCGGCGCCTTTTAATAAACACACGCCGCCCGTTTGGCGGGCCAGTTCCCGCACTTGCGAGAGCCGGGCATTTGCATCCCGCGCGATATCCGTTTTTAAGAGCCGCGCCATTTCGCCCGGATGCGGTGTAGAAATAACAGGGGTATTATGCGGCCAAACGGTACCGTTTTCCGCTGCCATAAAATTAAGCGCATCGGCATCTACGATTTGCGGCAAATCCAGCTCCGTCAGCAAGCGGGAAAGCAGCGGGCTCGCCCCCATTCCGGGGCCGACAACGGCCACCGACGGCTTTCTGTCCGCACAAAAAGACTGCAGCTCGTCAAACGCTTCCGCAGCTAAATATCCCTCTTCCGTTTCCGCAAGCGGCAGCGTAATGACTTCCGGCAGCGCGGCGGCAAACGCGGGCTGCATGCTTTTGGGAAGCGCCCAAAATACAAGCCCCGCCCCCGCCAACAGCGCGCTTTTGGCGCACAAAAAACCCGCGCCGCACATCGTGCGCGAACCCGCCACCACCAGCACGCGGCCAAACGAACCTTTGTTGGCGTCTAGCGGGCGGACGGGAAATAAATGCCGGACTTCTTCACGCGTTATTTTTTTAATCACGGTACACCACCGCCGTCGCCGTTGCGTAATGCTCGGTGTGCGACAGCGAAATAAGAATATCCAGACCGTCGAAGCGGCGGTCGTTTACGTGTACCGCCGGACGGCCGCTTTCCAAATTGGTAACGGAAATACTTTTAAACGCCACACCGTCAAACGGCAAGGCTTTGTAGACGGCTTCTTTGGCCGCGAAGCGGACGGCTAAATGCTGGTAACGGTTTTTGCGCGCCAAACAGTAGGCGATTTCTTCTTCCGAAAAAATCCGTTCAAGCGCGCCCGGTTTTTCGGCAAACGCTTTAATGCGTTCCACTTCGATTAAGTCCGTTCCCAGGCCGACGATTTCCATTTTATTCCACCGTTACGCTCTTGGCCAGATTGCGCGGCTGGTCGATATCACACCCCAGCCGTTTGGCAATCCAATACGCCAAAAACTGCAAGGGCACCACATTCAAAGCGGGCTGTAAAAACTCGCTCGCCTGCGGGACCAATAACACTTTATCCGCCACGTCCTTGGCCTGTTTTTCTCCGTCCGGCGTGGTAATCGCCACCACGAACGCGCCGCGCGCGCGGCATTCCTGGCAGGCGGAAAGCATTTTTTCAAACAGGCTGTCGTGCGGCATGAGCATAAACACGGGGGTGCCTTTATCGATAATCGAAATAGGCCCGTGTTTGATTTCTCCCGCCGCAAAACCTTCCGCACTGCGGTAAGAAACTTCTTTTAATTTAAGCGCGCCTTCCAGTGCAATCGGGAAATTTACGTTGCGGCCCAAAAAGATAAAGCGGTCCGCCTTGTAAATTTTGCGCGTTAAGTGGCGGACGGTATATTCGTCTTTCACCACTTCGCTCATGGCTTTGGGCAGCGCCATTAGTTCTTTATAAAGTTTGTCGAATACGTTTTGGCTGAGGTTCCCGTTGGCGTTGCCCAGGAAAATCGCCAGTGCGTACATCGACGTAATCTGGCTGGTAAACGCCTTGGTGGAAGCCACGCTGATTTCCGGCCCGCAGTGGGTGAAGAACGTGCTGTCGCACGTGCGCGTAAGCGTAGAGCCCAGCACGTTGCAAATGGCAAGCGTGCGGAACCCGAGCGACTTGGCTTTTTTTACCGCGCCGATGGTATCGGCCGTTTCGCCCGACTGGCTGATGGCAATCGCCAGCGTATCCACGCGGTGCGGAACGGTGCGGTATTTGTATTCGCTCGCCAGGTCCACGCTGACGGGAATGCCGGCGAACTGTTCGATATAATACTTGCCGACAAGCCCCGCATGATACGCCGTACCGCAGGCGATAATATGAATGTTCTGAAGCCCGCGCAGCGCTTCCGTATTCAGCCCCAGGATTTTGCCGAAGTCGGTCCGCGCGGTGCGCAGGGTGTCTTCGATGGCTTGGGGCTGGTCGTAAATTTCTTTCAGCATGAAGTGCGGGTATCCGCCTTTTTCGGCGGTTTGCTGGTCCCAGGAGATTTTAACGGGTTTTACTTTTTTGGCTTTGCCGGCTTTATCCAGCACGGTTACGCCGTCCACGCGCAGCACGGCGATTTCGCCGTCTTCCAAAAACAATACTTTATTGGTGTGTTTTAAAAAGGCGGGCACGTCGGACGCTAAAAAGTTTTCATTTTCGCCGAGGCCCACCACCATCGGGCTCTGGTTTTTCACGCCGACAAGCAGCCCGGGCGTGCGCGCCCACAGCACGCCGTACGCAAACGCGCCGGAAATTTCCGCATTCGTTTTTTGCACGGCTTTAATCAGCAGGTCCGCGTCGTTCTTACCGGAAACATGCTTTAAATTTTCTTCGATTAAGTGCGCGATAACCTCGGTGTCCGTTTCGCTTTTGAATTGGTGGCCGAGGGATTTTAATTTGTCGCGCAGGATAAGATAGTTTTCGATGATACCGTTATGCACGACGACGATGTCGCCCGTGCAGTCGGTATGCGGGTGGGAGTTTTCCTCGCTCGGTTTGCCGTGTGTGGCCCAGCGCGTGTGGCCGATGCCCGTGGAGCCTTTGGGGTTGGCCAACAGCGCGGCTTTTTCCAGCTCCGCCACTTTGCCTACGGCGCGCACCGTTACCAGCCGCCCGTTTTGCAAGATGGAAACGCCGGCGGAGTCGTACCCGCGGTATTCCAATTTTTTAAGACCGTCTATGATGTAAGGGACGCTGTTATTGTTCCCCACATATCCGATAATTCCGCACATAGACGCTCCTTATAATAAGCCTTTCATTTCGCTTACGGCCGCGGGCAGCCCCGCAAACACCGAGCGCGTAATAATAGAAAACCCGATGTTCATGCACGCCATACCGCCGATGTCCGCCACCGCCAGCACGTTGTGGTAATCCAGTCCGTGCCCGGCGTGGACTTCGAGCCCCAGCTCTTTGGCGAGCAGGGTCGACAGCGCCAAATCCTGCAAGAGTTTGCGGGAGGCTTTGGCCGTGGTCGCTTCGCTGTAATCGCGCGTGCAGAGTTCCACAATGTCCGCGCCCAGTTTGGCCGCGGTGCGGATATCCGCCGCCGCGGGGCTGACGAACAGGCTGACTAAAATTTTCTTTTTGTGGAGCGCATCAATCATCTCCATCAGGCGTTTTTGCACTTTGGGCGTAAATTTAAGGCCGCCCGTGGTGGTTACTTCGCCGGGTTCTTCCGGCACGATGCAGACGGAAAACGGTTTGTATTTAAGCGCGGCTTTTTCCAGCTCCGGCGTGTAGGAACATTCCAAATGGATTTTGCCGGGGAAGGTTTTGCACAGGCGGGCCACGTCTTTTTCGTTGATGTGGCGTTCGTCTTTGCGCAGATGGACGACGATGTAATCCGCCCCCGTGCTGAGGCACACGGCCGCGGCGTCCACCGGGTCCGGGTACGGAGCGCGGCGCGCCTGGCGCAAGGTTGCAATATGGTCGATATTAACGCCTAATTTTAAAGTCATTTCAAAACCTCCGTTTTTTGCCGGTACAAAGTTTCCACTTCGTTCATAACGCGGTCCACCAACGTTTCTTCTTCCCCCTCCACCAAAATGCGGAGTTTGGGCTCGGTGCCGCTGTAGCGCACGATGACGCGGCCTTTGCCGCCCATCTGCTTTTCAATTTCCGTCACGCCGGGGAGGAACCCCTCCAGGCTGGCCAGCGGCGGTTTTTGCGTTACGGCCACGGCTTTTAATTTGCTGGGGTAACGCTTCCATTGGTCGGCAAACCAGCTGACGGGCTTGCCCGAACGTTTTACAAACTGTAAAAATTGCAGGGCGGACAAAATGCCGTCGCCCGTGTTGGCAAACTGGCGGAAAATAATATGGCCGGAAGTTTCCCCGCCAATGGCCAGGCCGCCTTTTTCGAGCGCTTCGGATACGTATTTGTCACCCACAGTGGTCAGTTCCACGTCCACGCCATTTTCTTTTAAATAGTTAATGCAGCCCAGGTTGGCCATAATGGTCAGCACCGCTTTGTTGGCAGGCAAACGGCCGGACTCCTTTAAGCACAGGGCGGAAGAGGCGATGATGTTGTCCCCATCCAGCTGGCGGCCTTTTTCGTCGGACGCCATTACGCGGTCCGCGTCGCCGTCAAAACTGAACCCGATAAACGCGTTTTCTTTTACCGTCAGTTCACGCATAAATTCGGTATGCAGCGCGCCGACGTTCTTATTAATATTGGTACCGTCCGGCTTGGCGGCGGTGACGGTTACGTCCATCCCCAGCCCGGCAAACACGTTGACGGCCACTTTGTAGCTCGCGCCGTTGGCGCAGTCCAGCACCACTTTGGTGCCTTTTAACAGGGCCGCGTCTACGGTAGACATTAAAAATTGTTCGTACAGTTTGACGAGGGATTCGTCCGTAGCAAAAGTTCCCTTGGGTTCGGGAACGGAAGTTAACGATTCGATTTCCGCTTCGATGGAGTTTTCCAACGCTTCGGGCAATTTGGTTCCGGCGTTGGTAAAAAATTTGATGCCGTTAAATTCGGCCGGGTTGTGGCTGGCGGAAATGACGACGCCGCACAAACTGCCCGTTTGTTTGACGAGGTACGCCACGGCCGGGGTGGGGGCGATGCCTACGCTCACGACGTTGGCGCCGCTGGCGCGGATGCCTTTTTCAAGCGCGGCCAAAATGGCCGGGCCGGACGCGCGGGAGTCCTGCGCGATAATGACCTGGGGTTTTAAATGGTCGCCCTGGGCGTATTTTTGCAACTGCCCGAGGGCCGCATACCCCAATTTTTGGATGAAATCATCCACCAACGGAAACTCGCCCGCTACGGCGCGTACCCCGTCGGTTCCGAAGTATTTTCCCATGATGCACTTCCTTTTGCGCGCGGGTTTGGAAAACGGCCCCAAACGGGCGTGCGGTGGTTTCCCGCAAGAGCGGTGAAACTCAGTCAAAAAGTTCCGCTTGTTTAGCTTCCGGACGGACGTCCTTCGGCGCCTTCGGTTCCTCTTTGGCGGGTTCTGCCGTTTCGGGCTCGGGCGAAGCGTCCTCTTTCGCCGCGGGTTTTAAGCCCAAAATGTCGTTAATTTCGGCGGCTTCCACCACTTCTTTTTCAAGCAGTACGGCCACCAATTTATCGAACGCGGCGCGGTTGGAAACAATAATTTCCTTTGCGCGGGCGTAGGACGACTTAATCAAATTCAAAATTTCTTCGTCAATCGTGCGGGCGAGTTCTTCCGAATACGTGGTGTGGCGGGATAAATCGCGCCCCAGGAAGACTTCGCTTTCTTCGCCGCTCGGCAGTGCAATCGGCCCGAGTTTTTCGCTCATCCCGAGTTCCACCACCATCTTGCGGGCGTAAGCCATGGTTTTGTTCAAATCGTCGCTCGCGCCGGAGGTGATTTCCCCAAACACGATTTCTTCCGCCGCGCGGCCCGCCAGCAGAATGCACAATTTGTCCAACAGTTCGGATTTGCTCGTTAAAAATTTATCCTCAAGCGGCAGCTGGAGCGTATAGCCCAAAGCCTGACCGCGGGGAATGATGGTAACTTTGTGTACCGGGTCCGAATGGTTCGTCAGCCGCGCGACCACGGTATGGCCCACTTCATGCGCGGCGATAACTTCGCGCTCGTGCTTGGAGATAATGCGGCTTTTCTTCTGCGGACCCGCGATGACGCGTTCCACCGCTTCGTCCATGTCGATTTTTTCCACCGCGTCTTTATCGGCGCGGGCGGCCAAAATGGCGGCTTCGTTAATGACGTTGGCCAGGTCCGCCCCCACAAAACCGGGCGTGCCTTTGGCGACCACTTTCAAATCCACATCCGCCGCCAGTTTTACTTTTTTGGCGTGTACTTTCAAGATATCTTCGCGGCCTTTTAAATCGGGCGCGGGAACGGAAACGTGGCGGTCAAAACGGCCGGGGCGGATGAGCGCCGGGTCCAGCACGTCGGGGCGGTTGGTGGAAGCCATTAAAATAATGCCCTGTTTGCTTTCAAAACCGTCCAGTTCAATAAGCAGCTGGTTTAAGGTTTGTTCGCGTTCGTC
>JAUNWB010000053.1 GCA_030540535.1 Elusimicrobiales bacterium | reverse complement strand
GCGGCTTCGCTTTCTTCCTCGTCTTTTACGACGGGAGCGATACGGGCGATGCGGTCGCCTTCTTCCATTTTGGCCAGCGTGACGCCTTGGGCGTTGCGGCTGACGGAGCGGATGTCGGCGCAGCGGACGCGGATGGTCATACCCTTTTCGGTTACAATCATCAGGTCTTTGCTTTCGTCGACAAGCTTAATGCCCACCACGGAGCCGTTGCGCGCGCTCGTTTTAATGGTAATCACACCCATACCGCCGCGGTTCTGGCGTTTGTATTCGCTGAATTCGGTGCGTTTGCCAAAGCCGTTTTCGCAGACGGACAACACGTCGGGCTGGGGTTCGTCGTTCGGCGCGTGTTCCATACCCACGACCACATCCCCTTCGCCCAAGTTAATGGCGCGCACGCCCTTGGCCGGGCGGCCCATGCAACGGACCTGGTTTTCGTCGAAGCGGATGGATTTGCCGTGTTTGGTGGCGACGATAATGTCGGACTTGCCGTGCGTCGTCTGTACGCCCACCAGTACGTCTCCTTCCTCAAGGCCGATGGCGATGATACCCGAGCGGCGGATATTGGCAAATTCCGCCAGTTCCACGCGTTTAATGCTGCCGTAGCGGGTGCACATCGTCAGGTACGTGTTTTCGCAGTTTTTGGGGTCAAAATCCTCAATCGCCACGGCGGAGGTTACTTTTTCTTCGCCGGTCAGCTGCAAGAGGTTCACAATCGCTTTACCCTTAGACATACGGTTGCCTTCGGGGATTTCAAACGCACGCAGCGCAAACACGCGGCCGCGGTTGGTGAACATCAAAATGGTGGAGTGAGAAGACGTAATAAAGAGATGTTCCATAAAGTCCTCTTCTTTCGTCTTGCTGCCGATGATGCCTTTGCCGCCGCGGTTCTGGCTCTTGTAGGTAGAGAGCGGGATGCGTTTGGCGTAGCCGTCGTTGGAGATGGTGATGACGACGTCTTCTTTTTCGATTAAATCTTCCATCGAGAAGTCCGTCATATCCGGGCCGATTTGCGTGCGGCGTTCGTCGCCGTACGTCTTTTTGAGCTCGGTCAGTTCTTCCACGATGATGTCCAAAATTTTCTGCGGGCTGCCCAAAATTCCCTGCAATTCTTCAATGAGTTTTAACAGGTCTTTGCGTTCGTTTTCAATCGCGAGCGAAGACAGCTGGGTTAGCTGGTGCAAGCGCATATCCAAAATGGCCTGCGCCTGAACTTCGGACAGCGTAAAGCGCGTCATGAGCGTAAACTTGGCTTCGGTCGGGTCTTTGGCGTTACGGATAATGGCGACGACTTCGTCCATATTCGCAATCGCGATTAACAACCCGTTAAGCACGTGTTCGCGCTTCATCGCTTTGTTCAAATCAAATTTCGTGCGGTTGGTGATTACTTCCTGGCGGTGTTTTACATACGCCTTCATCACTTCTTTCAAAGAAAGCACGCGCGGGCGGCCGTCCACAATCGCCAGCATGTTCACCGGGAAGGTGGTCTGCAGCTGGGTGTGTTTGTAGAGGTGGTTCAGCACCACTTGGGCGTTGCCGTCGCGTTTTACTTCGATAACCAGGCGCATACCGCGTCTGTCCGACTCGTCGCGGATATCGGAAATATCGGTAATCTTTTTATCGCGCACCAAGCCGACGATGGTTTCAATCAGCGAGGTTTTGTTTACCTGGTACGGAATTTCGGTGACGATAATGGCTTCGCGGCCGTTTTTGCGTTCTTCAATTTCCGTGGCGGCCTGTACGCGCACGCTGCCGTGGCCCGTTTCGAAGTATTCGTAAATACCTTTGGTACCGCGGATGATGGCCCCGGTCGGGAAGTCCGGCCCTTTGATAATTTTCATCATCTCTTTGGTCGTGATATCGGGGTTTTTGATGTATTCGATAATTCCGTCGCACACTTCGCCCAAGTTGTGGGTGGGGATGTTGGTAGCCATACCTACCGCGATACCGGAGGAACCGTTGACGAGCAGCGCGGGCAGTTTGGCCGGCAGCACGGAAGGTTCCATTAAGGAACCGTCGTAGTTGGGAATCATTTTAACGGTGTCTTTATCTAAATCCGCCAGCATTTCGTCGGAAATGCGCTGCAGGCGGCATTCGGTGTAACGCATAGCGGCGGCGGAGTCGCCGTCGATAGAACCGAAGTTGCCCTGTCCGTCCACCAAGGTTTTGCGGATGGAAAAATCCTGCGCCAGGCGTACGAGGGTATCGTAGACGGCGGTGTCGCCGTGCGGGTGGTATTTACCGAGCACGTCGCCCACCACACGGGCGGATTTTTTGTAGGGTTTATTGTATTTTAAACCCATTTCGTTCATCGAATACAACACGCGGCGGTGTACGGGTTTTAAGCCGTCGCGCACGTCCGGCAAAGCGCGGCCGACGATAACGCTCATTGCGTAATCGATGTAATACGAACGCATTTCGCCCGCGATGTCGCGCTGTTGGATATTGCCGAACAAGTCCACGTTTTGGGACTCAGGCTGGTTCAAATTTTCTTCGCTCATGCTAAAAATCTCCTGTTACGGATAAATCGTTTTGCGCCGGAACGTGTGTTACGTACGCCCCGGCGCACGGGGTTAAATGTCCAAGTTCTTTACTTCCAGGGCGTGGGATTGGATGAAGTCGCGGCGCGGCTCCACGCGGTCGCCCATCAGCATGGTGAACGCCTGTTCCGTGTCGGCGGCGTCGTTGATTTTAACCTGGATTAATTTGCGTTTGGCCGGATCCATGGTGGTTTCCCACAGCTGTTCGGGGTTCATTTCACCGAGACCTTTGTAGCGCTGAATCGTCGCGCCGGAGGAAGCAGCTTCTTTCACGGCGTGCAGCAGTTCCGCCAAGCTGTAGACGAGCGCGTCCGTCTTGCCGTTGTTTACTTTAAACAAGGGGTTCACGCGTTCTTTTTCGTTGGTGATAACCGGGTACTGCGCAAACGTAAATCCGAACGTTTCCATTTTCTTTTCGTCGGCCAAGAGTTTGCCGAATTCAAACAGGCTCTGGTGTTCGGGCACTAAAGAATCGGCGGAAATGGCGTTTACGTCCACGCCGTCGGCGGCCAGTTCTTCACGTTTTTCCTGAACATACTGTTCTTCATATTCGCGGTATTCGGGTTCCGTATAGAAATAGCGGAAACCGCCGCTTTTGAGCGGAATGCGGTACACCGGCACGCGGCCTTCGGCCAGGAAGGCCATAAAGTCAGCAAGCGTAATGTTTTTTACTTCCAGTTTACCGAGTACGTCTTCCACATCGCGCAGTACTTTTAACAGGTCGCGCAAAGAATCGTGCGTCAAATCTTCGCTCTTTTTCATATCCGTAACGGTAACCGTGGCAAGGCCTTCTTTCATCAGCCATTGCTGCATTTGGTCTTCCGTCTGCAGATATTGTTCCACTTTGCCTTTTTTCACTTTATAGAGCGGCGGCTGCGCCAAATAGACGTGGCCCTGTTCGATAAGCGGTTTTAACTGGCGGTAGAAGAACGTTAAAAGAAGCGTGGAAATGTGCTGGCCGTCGACGTCGGCATCGGCCATCAGAATAATTTTGTTATAGCGGAGTTTGGTAATATCAAAACCGCCTTCCCCTTCGCCTACGCCCGTGCCGACGGCGGCGATTAAGTCGCGCACCGTGTCGCTGGAGAGAATTTTAACGAGCGGGGCTTTTTCCACGTTCAAAATTTTACCGCGCAGCGGCAAAATAGCCTGGAACACGCGGTCGCGGCCCTGTTTGGCCGAACCGCCGGCGGAGTCACCTTCGACGAGGAACAATTCGCACTTAGCCGATTCACGTTCCTGGCAGTCCGCCAGTTTACCGGGCAGTCCCCCGCTTTCCAAGGCACCTTTGCGGCGGGTTAAATCGCGCGCTTTGCGCGCCGCTTCGCGCGCTACGGCCGCGCCCACGCATTTTTCGCAAATGGCTTTGGCGGTTTTGGGGTTTTCTTCAAAGAAAGTAGACAGCGTTTCGCCCACTACGGAGCGCACGATACCTTCCACTTCCGAGTTGCCGAGCTTTGTTTTCGTCTGCCCTTCAAACTGCGGGTGCGGAATTTTGACGGACAACACGGCCGTCAAACCTTCTTTAATATCGTCGCCGCCGACGGAAATATCTTTGTGTTTGGAAATGTTGTTGTTTTTAATGTATTCGTTGATAATACGCGTAAGCGCGCTTCTGAAACCGCTTAAATGCGTACCGCCTTCCACCGTGTGAATGTTGTTCACAAAGGAGAAGGTGTTTTCGGAATAACTTTCGTTGTATTGAATAGCGAACGAAATGTAATTGTCCCCCACTTCTTTGGTAAGGTAAATCGGTTCCGGGTTGATAACGGTTTTATTCGTATTCAAATACTTGGCAAACTGGGCGATACCGCCTTCGAAATGGAAAGTAACGGTCTGGTCGTTTTCTTTGCGTTCGTCGGTATAGACGATTTTTACGCCCGCGTTCAAAAACGCGAGTTCGCGCAAGCGGTTGCCGATGGTTTCGTACGAAAACGCCACGTCGCCGAAGATTTCTTTATCGGCGTGGAAGGTTACTTTGGTACCGTGTTCGTTCGTATCGCCGATAACGGCCACTTTGTCTTCCGGCTTACCGCGGTGGTAGCGCTGGAAGTGAACTTTTCCGTCGCGGCGGACTTCCACTTCCATGGTTTCGGAAAGCGCGTTCACGCAGGACACGCCTACGCCGTGCAAACCGCCGGACACTTTATAGGCGCCGCTGTCGAACTTACCGCCCGCATGGAGTACGGTCATAACGACTTCCAGGGCCGATTTATTGCGCAGTTTGGCGTCTTTGGCGTTCTTCATCAGGTCGACCGGGATACCGCGTCCGTCGTCCTGAATAGAACAGGTCATATCGTCTTTAATGGTAACGGTAATCGTGGTGGCGCCGCCGGCTAAAATTTCGTCGACGGAGTTATCCACCACTTCGTACACCAGGTGGTGCAAACCGGGCAAGCCCGTCGAGCCGATATACATGGCCGGGCGTTTGCGCACCGCTTCCAAACCTTCTAAAACGGTAATTTTTGAAGAATCATAATCCTTCTCTTTCTGTTCGTCAGTCATGAAAACTCCTTGAGTCAGAATACTAAAATCTATTGGATTTCTATTTTTTGAATCCAGGGTTCGTCAAAATGCTTGTTAAGCTCCGCTATCAGCTGCCGCCGCCGCGCAATCAGTTCGTTTTTCGCTACGGAAATTTTAACCTGCACGTACAGCGTGCCGCCCTGCACGGCCTTCAACACCCAAAATTTTGCTTTATTTCCCACCAGCTGCGTCCAAACATGGTCCAGAATCATCAAGCGGTTCAAACGGCGGTTCAGCACGTTGTAATGTTTATCCAACTCCGCGCTGGAACGCCACTGTTTTTTGGGGTTTTGGCCAAATTTCATTACGCTCTAACCGGCATGATGACGTATTTAAACGTCGCGTCGCCCACGGGTTCCACCAGTACGGGCTGGGAGGCGTTCACAAACGAGAACGACACTTTATCCGTACCGATGTTTTTAAGTACGTCAATAATGTACTGCGGGTTGAAAGCGGCGTCGAACGCTTCCTGGGTATATTCCACGGGCAGTTCGTCGGTAAATTCCATGTTTTGGGAATTGGACGAAACGGTCAGCGCGTTGTTTTCCAGTTTATATTTCACCACGCTGCCAAATTCGCCGGAACACAAAGCGGAACGGCGGGTGGAAGCCAGCAAATCTTTGGAAAACACTTCAAAACCGATGTTTTTCTTGGTGGGAATAACCTGGTTGTAATTGGGGAAGTTACCTTCAATCAGGCGCGAAATAAACGTAGTTTCGTTCATGACAAAGCTGACCTGGTTGGAGGAAACGCTCACTTCGATTTTGCTGTCTTTGGCCGGTTTGGCGATGCCTATATAGCGGCAGACTTCGTTCAAAATCTTGGTGGGGATAATAATTTTAAATTCTTTGGAACCGGGCAGCGCTTCGTGCGTGGCGACGGCCAGGCGGCCGCCGTCCGTGGCGACGATTTCAAACTTTTCGGCGGTATTGTTCCACAAAAGACCGTTCAAAATGTAGCGGGTTTCCTGCGTAGAGGCGGAAAACGCCGTTTTTTCAATCATCTTTTGCAGTTCAATCGGGTCCAGCGCCACGCTGTTTTCGCGTTCCACTTCGGGGATGGCCGGATATTCGGACTTGGGGGTGCCGATTACCCAAAATTTACTTTTGCCGGATTTAATATGAAATTTGTTGTTTTCGTCCGAATACAGGTTGATTTCTTTATCATCGGGGAGGTTTTTGATGATGTCGGAAAACTCTTTCATCGGAACGGTAAGGCTGCCTTCTTCTTCCACTTCGGCGTTTACAAAGTGGACGGTGGCCATTTCCATATCGGTGCGCACGAGTTTGATTTTGCCGCTCTGCGCCTCAATTAAAAAGTTATGCAGGATAGGCAAAGTGGTGCGGGAGGAAACGCCCGCGGACACGATCTGGATGCCTTCCAAAAGAGTAGCTTTAGTAATATTTATTTTCATATTTTTATATCTCTGTTATTATGTCCTGTTTATTGTGTGGATAATGTTACTTTCCCTATACAATCCGGCAGGAGGGAATGTGTACAACCCGGTTTTTTTATCCACACGCTGCACTGCTGAAAATTTTATCCCCACGTATTCCTTTTTTACGGCGGAGTTATCCACCGGTTGTTTACTTGTTATCCACAGCTTTAATATCCATAATAAGCTGGTTGATTTCGGCGGAAAAGAACGGGTCCGCTTCCACTTTTTCTTTTACTACGTCGCGTGCGTGTACGACGGTGCTGTGGTCGCGGTTGAACTCCCGGCCGATTTCCGGCAGGGACAAGTCCGTCAGTTCCGTGGTTAAATACATGGCAATTTGGCGCGGCCAGGCTATAGACTGCGTTTTGCGTTTGGAATTAAAATCTTCCATTTTAATGCTAAAACGCTTGCCGACCACTTTTTTAATCGTATTGACGTTAATGGATAAATCGTTGCCGGAAACCAAAATATCGGCCAGTAATTCTTTGGCAATCGATATGGTGGGCGTTACGCCTTGCATGCGGCAATAGGCCACCAGGCGCAAGAGAGAGCCTTCCAGCTCGCGGATGTTGGTTTGTACGCCTTCGGCAATAAACGCAAGCACGTCATCGCCGATATCCACATTAATGGAATTGCGTTTTTGGCGCAGGATGGCGATGCGGGTTTCCAAATTGGGTTTTTTGATTTCCGTCGGCAGGCCGGATAGCAGACGGGAAGACAGACGTTCTTCCAGTTCCAGCTGCTGGGGGGTTCTGTCCGAAGAGAAAACGATTTGTTTGTTTTTGTCGAACAAAGCGTTAAAGGTGTGGAAAAATTCTTCCTCGCTGGCGGCTTTGCCCACAATAAACTGAATATCGTCCACTAAAAAACAGTCCAGCGTGCGGCATTTTTGGCGGAACGAATCGTGCGATTTATTAGTCAGCGCTTTGATGTATTCGCTGACGAACTCCTCGCCGGACATATAAAGTACCTGCGCGTTAGGGTTGTTCTGCAGAATTTTATTCCCGATGGCGTGCATTAAATGGGTTTTGCCCAAACCTGGGGAAGAATAAATAAATAAAGGATTATTGGCGCGGTTGCCCAAGTTGGTGGCGGCCGCTTCCGCCGCTTTGTAGGCAAAGCGGTTGGAAGGTGCTTCGATAAAGTTTTCAAACGTAAACGACGGAATTAAATTGGTTGGAAACGGATTCTCCGCCGGACGGGGGGCGGAAGCCGCGGGTTTGGCCGGCTGGTTAAAATACTCCGGCGCGGCGGCGATTACGTCTTTGGCGGACGTAACGGCGGGAGCCGGTTCCTGCGGGGCTACATTATAGACGATGGTGATTTCAACGCCCAAATGTTTTAAAAAAGCGTCCGTAATAATATGTTGGTACCGTTCCCGGATGGTTTTCCCCCAAAATGGATTGGGTAGAATAATCGTCAAGGTATGTCCATTATATTCAAACGAGGCGGGCCGGAGCCACATGTCGTAAGGGTTTTTGCCTATCAGATTTTCAATGTCTTTAAAAACAGGGACCAGCTGGGGGTATGCTTGTAAATTATCCACAATAGTGCCGCCAAATAAAAAAAT
>JAUNWB010000052.1 GCA_030540535.1 Elusimicrobiales bacterium | reverse complement strand
GTTAATATCAGCCTTTATACCGCGTCAAAGCCCGCTTGGAGCGCCTTCTTGTTCAGCTCCAACATCTCGGGTTTCGCACGTTTATACACTTTCTTCATCGCGTCGGCCACGCTCTCTAACGTCACCGCGCCCGTCAGCTTAATAAACGCACCCAACGCCACCAAGTTGGCGATGCGGTCCATCCCCAACCCTTCGGCAATTTGATTGCACGGCACGCACACGACCTTAATATCCGTGCGCGTCGGGCGGGAGTTAATCAGCGAGCTGTTAATAATCATAAGCCCGCCTTTTTTAAGGAGCGGCTCGAACTTGGGCAGCGACGGCTCTTTCATCACGATAACCGTATCCGGCGCAGACACGATCGGCGTATATACTTCGCCGTCCGTCACCACTACCGAGCAGTTGGCCGTACCGCCGCGCATTTCGGGGCCATAAGACGGAAGCCAGCTGGCGTTCTTTTTATCTTCCACGCCCGCCTGCGCGAGCAAAATACCCGCGGAAATAACGCCCTGTCCGCCGAAGCCGGCGATTCTGATACCTTGGTACATTAGTTGGCCCCCTCGTCTTTAAATACACCCAGCGGATATTGCGGCATCATTTTGGTGCGCACAAATTCCAGAGCCTGGGGCACATTGGCGTGCCAGTTGGTCGGACACTGGGATAACACTTCCACCATCGAAAACCCAACGCCTTTGACCTGGTTTTCAAACGCTTTTTTAATGGCTTTTTTGGCTTTCATTACGTTTTGGGGCGTATCTACGGCCACGCGTTCCAAGTATTTGGCGCCGGTAATCTGCGCGAGCATTTCGCACATATTAATCGGCCAGCCCTGCAGTTTGGGGTCGCGCCCTTTGGGGGCGGTGGTGGCCACCTGGCCGACGAGCGTCGTCGGCGCCATTTGGCCGCCGGTCATCCCGTAAATGGCGTTATTGATAAAAATGACGGTAATGTTTTCGCTGCGGACGGCGGCGTGTACGATTTCCGCCATACCAATGGAAGCCAAATCGCCGTCTCCCTGGTACGAAAATACAATGGCGCCGGGTTTACAGCGTTTAATACCCGTAGCGATGGCCGGGCCGCGGCCATGCGCGCCCTGCACCGTGTCGCAGGTAAAGTAATCGTCGGCGAATACCGCACAGCCCACCGGGGCCACGCCGATTACGCGGTCCGCGATGTTCAGTTCGTCAAACGTTTCGCCCATCAAGCGGTGTACAATCCCATGGCCGCAGCCGGGGCAGTAGTGCATGGGCTTATCGGTCATGCTTTGCGGTTTTTTAGCGAGAATAGTCATAAATTAGTTGCCTCCTTTTAAGTCGCCCTGCATGCCGATGGACGTGTCGCGCTTGCAGTCGTAGGAGAATCCTTCGGCGTGTTCCTGGATGTCGAACAGGCCTTCTTTGCTGCCGTTCAGACAAGAGCGAACGGCGGTGAGGATCGTGTTGCCGTCCGGCTGGCCGCCGGCGGGGTAAGCATTCAAATAGACGGGCGTTTTGCCGTTGACCGCCAGTTTTACGTCCTGCACCAGCTGGCCGAGGCTCTGCTCCACGCTCAGCACGGCTTTGGCTTTGGAAGCCAGTTCTTCCAAACGTTTGGACGGGAACGGCCACAGCGTAATCGGGCGGAACAGACCCACTTTCAAGCCTTCTTCTTTGGCTTTGTTGACGGCTTCCAAGCACGCGCGGGAAGACAAGCCGTACGCCACCAAAAGGACGTCGCAGTCTTCGGCGTTGCGTTCTTCCCAGCGGGCTTCGGTCTTTTCGATTAAACCGTAGCGTTTGGAGCGTTCCACCACATCGGCGATTAAATTATCGCCCTTGTAGGAAAACACTTTGCTTTTGGCGCGGCCGTTTTTGTGGATATCCACGGCCCAGTCGAATTTACCCAGTTTGTTGGGGTCAATCGGGTCGAAATTAAAAGACATGCTTTCCATCATCTGGCCCAAAATGCCGTCGGCCAAAATCATGCAGGGCATGCGGTATTTTTCGGCCAGTTCAAAACCGAGTTTGGGGAAATTGCCCAGCTCTTCCACCGAGTTCGGCGCCAGCACAATGACGTGATAGTCCCCGTTGCCGCCGCCGCGCGTGGCCTGGAAATAATCGCCCTGCGCACCCGCAATACTGCCAAGGCCGGGCCCGCCGCGCATGACGTTAACGATTAAGCACGGCAAATCCGCGCTGGCCAAATAGGTGATACCTTCCTGCTTTAAGCTGATACCCGGGGAGGAAGACGAAGTCATGCTGCGCGTGCCGGTAGCCGCCGCACCGTAAACCATGTTGATGGCGGCCACTTCGCTTTCGGCCTGCACAAACGCGCCGCCGTTGTCGGCCATATAGGCGGACATATATTCCGGCACTTCGTTCTGCGGGGTGATGGGATAACCGGCAAAAAAGCGGGCCCCGGCGCGGATGGCGCCTTCGGCCAGAGCTTCGTTGCCTTTTCTTAATGTTTTTTCGGTCATAATATAAAAATCCTTAAAATCGTTATTCTTTAATCACCGTGATGGCGACATCGGGGCACATCATGTAGCACATGGTGCAGCCGATACAGTTTTCGGGGTGTTCCATTTCAGCGGGGAAGTATCCTTTTTTGCTGATGGTTTTGGATTTGCCCAAGCATTTCTTCGGGCAGGCGCTGACGCACAAATAGCAAGCCTTGCATCTGTTGGCGTCCACTTCAATTCTTGGCATAATTCTCCTATCGGGTCCGGGGACAAAAACCGGTAAACCCATACATAAAGTATATGTCTTTTGCGGGCGGGTACGCAATAAAAAATACCGCGTTTTGCCGCGGGAAAAACCTCCGCGAAAAAATTTTGTTGCCCGCACAAAATAAATTTGATATTATATACAGGTAATGCCGAGGTAGCTCAGTGGTAGAGCACTGGTCTGAAAAACCAGGTGTCGACAGTTCGATCCTGTCCCTCGGCATTTCGTTTTTTATATTGTTAAGTCCCCGGGCTTTTTGCCCGGGGATTTTTTATAAGGGGCCGCCCTGCCATGCGAAACAGAATAACACAATAGAAGATTATATGATTTTTCAAAAATACTCCGTATTGCGCGGACGAGTTAGAATATACAGACTAACATAGCATTGCTTCGGCTGATTTTTCAGATTTGCGCTAAATTTGCGTTGCCAGTTGCCCGAGGAAGTACTGCTAGGTACGCCGAGAGGCAAGTCGGCGCAAAGAAGCCCAAAAGTGGAAAATGGTTGCCCGTACAAGCAACAACGGATAAGAAATTTCTTTCTTATCCGTTGTGCGCAAAACAGATGATACGTACAGCCGTGCCCTATCTCACCTGCACCAGGGCAAAGTGCAGATACTCCGTCTCCGGCATCCCAATCAACACCGGGTGGTCTTTGGCCTGTCCGCGCAGTTCCACCAGCACGGCTTCGCGCCCGGCTTTGCTGACGCCCTGGCGGATAATGTCCACAAACAGTTCGCGCGACACATGGTGCGAACAGGTGGAAAACGCCAAATAACCGCCGGATTTCAAACCTTCAAGCGCCATTTTGACGAGCTTTACATACAGCCCCACGGCCTGCGGCAAAGCCTTGCGGCTTTTGACAAAAGCGGGCGGGTCGAGCAGCACGATATCGGGCTGGTCGGGCAGTTCGCCTTTTTTCATGGCGGAGAGCAACCGTTCCGCATCGTCGCGGTGGAAGACGGCCACGTCGGACACGCCGTTAAGTTCCGCGTTTTTCTTGGCATACTCCACCGCCGCGGCGGAGGAATCGCAGCCCCACACCTGGCTCGCGCCCGCCAAAGCGGCCGTCAAGCCGAAAGAACCGATGTAAGAGTACAAATCCAGCACCAGTTTTTCTTTGAAGTAGGGTTTTAAAAATTCGCGGTTTTCGCGCTGGTCGAAATAAAAGCCGGTTTTCTGGCCGCCGCGCAGGGGCACCAGGTATTTTACGCCGTTTTCTTCGATTTCCACTTCTTCCGGCACGTCGCCGATGATTTCGGGCGTGCTGGTGAGCCCCTCGAGCGCGCGGAACGCGCTGTCATTTTTATAATAAATGCCTTTGGGCTTAAAGATTTTTTGGACGGCTTTGGTAATTTCGGGTTTTAATTTTTCCATACCCGCGGTCAGCACGTCGATAACAAGCACGTCGCCGTAGCGGTCAATCACCAGGCCGGGCATATGGTCGGCTTCGCCGTAGCACATGCGGCCGTATTTGCGCACGCCGATTTCTTTGCGGCGGGTGTAGGCCTCGTCCAAATTTTCGAACACAAAATCTTCCGGCAGTTCGCCCTCGCCTTTCAAAATAAGGCGCACGGCGATTAAGCTGTGCGGATTGAAGCAGCCAATGCCAACCTGTTTGCCTTCGTGATTTACCACGCGCACCAGGGTTCCGGGTTCAATGGAGGTGTCGAGTCCGTCGATTTCGTTGGAAAACACCCACCAGTGCCCCGCCTGTAAACGTCTTTCTTCTTTTGCTTTTAATTTAATTTCCGTCATAAATCTATCTGTTTAATTCTTCCACTTCCGTGAACGGAATTTTGGCCGCGCAGAGCGGGCATTCTTTGACGGTAAACGTCTGCATCGGGTACGAAAGGAGAGCGCGCAGCGGCACGGTTAAGGGCAAATATCCCATGGAGCGGTCCACAATCACGCCTACGCCGATCACGTTTCCGCCCAGTTTGCCCACGAGTTCGATGGCTTTGTTAATCTTGCGACCGGAAACGGCGACATCGTCCACAATCAAGACGTTTTCGCCTTCTTTAATGTTAAAGCTGTGTTTTAAAATCATCTGGCCGTTGTCGTCTTTAGAGGCGAAAATCGCGCGCACGCCGCGCACGCGGGCCACTTCCTGCGCCAGCACGGAGTCCGACGGGGTAAGCGCCATCACGACATCGGCTTTTTTCGTGAATTTATCCGACAGCGCCCCCGCAATGCGCTGGGCCAGATGGGGATGCTGCAAAAGAAGAGACGTTTGGATATACGTCTGGCTGTGAAAGCCCGAGGGCATCACAAAATGTCCTTCCAAAATAGCCCCGTGTTCTTGCAGGAGGCACAGCACGTCCATATTATTTCTTGGCATGAAAATCTCCTTGGATAAATTCCTGTCCCGTCTTAAAATCCGTTTCTAACCCTTTATCTTGGGCGGCGCGTACGGTTGCGCCCGTTTTTTTGGCGCGCAGCATTTCGAGTTTGGGTTTTAACATCGAAGACGATACCCTAAACGACAGCGCCGGGTTCCCCGACTCGTCCGTCAAGTTCTCCGCCAGCGCGCCGGAGCGCGACGTGTTGGAAAACATCGTCCCTATTATAATATCAAAATTTTCGCTCACCCAGTCAGTCCAGCCGCTGACAACGGCCGAAATCGTCGGGCCCACCACATAAGCGTTGTTAATCTGCATGCGTCCGCTGGCAAAATGCCCGGAGGCGGCCATTTCGGTAAACGGCACGTCTTTAAGCACCTGGCCCACTTTAAAACTTCCGGCCCGCTCCATGCGGTGCATGATGATAAACGGCTGGAACGTTACGTTTAAGGCGCGCTGTTCTTCGGCCAGTTTTTCCATTTGGTGAATCACGCCGCCTTCCAGCCGGGCTTCCAGCGTGCCCGTCAGGCTCTTCATTCCGGCGCGCAGGCCCGTAAAATCGAACTCGGCGTTAAAGCGGTTGCCCGAAAGCACCTGGCTGGAAAACGTATCGGCCGACAAACTGCCCGCAAAGTTGGGCATAAAGCCGGGCAGGCGGTCCCTAAAATTACGCAGCCAGGCAAGGTCCCCCTCTACGGGGGCTTTGAACTTCACGCCGCGCGGAATAAGCGGGACGATTACGTCCACAAAATCGCGCACCACGCCGATAAAAGCCATCGGGTCCAGGTGTTTCAAATAAATGGCGGTGCGGATACGGCGGCGCGGGCTTTTTAAATTGTTTACGGACAGGCTCATCTTAAACGGAATCCCGTTCAATTCCGTAGATGCAATATACGCATACAGATTGCCTTTGCGCCAGCTGGCGCTTAAATTCAGTTTGTCGAACACGGAGTCCGACACTACCACTTTCCCGGCGGTGGTGGCGGCGTACAGGTCGGAAAAATCTTTTTTGGCCTGGAACTCGCCCGTTACGCCGGAGGCTTTAAAACCGTAAATATCGCCGGAGGCGTCTTTTACTTGCGCGGTAAACAGCGTAAGCGCGTATTTGCCGTCTGTGCGCGTTACCTGCCCGTCTACGGACGCCTGGCCCGTCAGTTTGTATTTGCCGATGGGCGCGTAATACCGGTTTTTACCTTCCAGGTTAAAGAAGTTGGACGAAATTTTTAAATCCGCCGTATACGCGGGGGACGAAAAATCCAGTGTGCCGCGCGCGTCCAGTTTTACATCGGCCGCCGATACGCCCGCCTGGTTCAAACGCACCAAACGGTAGTTTTTATCCAGCATCCCTTTGGCCGTCACTTCGGACTTGGGAACGGAAAAATTTAATCCTTCCGTTTTAAAAATTGATAAATCTTTCGATTCAAACGACGGCACGGAAATCCGCGCGTTAAAGTACGGTGTGCGCAAGTTATCCAAATCAAGCAGTACGGAAAGCGGCTTTTGGAACAAAAACACCTGCGCGCGCAGACTGCGGACGGCAAAGTCGTTCCAGTTAAAACCCGCGAAGTTCACGTGGCCGGAACCTTTAATTTCCATGTCGGAAATGTTGCCGTCCCACTTATTGCGCAGCACCATATCGGCCGTAAAGCGGGATAACTCGTCAAAACGCAGCCGTTCGAAATGCAAATTTAATTTGTAGATGGCGTGCGACACGCCGGAGGCAAGGTCTTTATAGCTGATGACGCCGTCTTTAAGCGTCCAGTCTTCCACGCTGACGGTAAACGTCCGCCCCGTCAGTTCGCTGACGTAAACGGACCGCTCCTTGGCGGTTTTAATCTGCGGGATGTTATACGTTCCGTCCTTCCCGCGCACTACGCTAAAGCGCGGCGCGTTTAAGGACACTTCGTCAATCACCAGCTTTTGTTCCAAAAGGGGCAGGAGCTTAAAACGCAGCGTTACCGAGTCCGCCGCCAAAAGCGCCTGGCCGGGCGCGCCCTCGGTATCTACCACGGTAAAACCTTTCAGTTCCACCGTATTGATAAATTTAAGGTCCAACGAGGAAATGGCGACGGGACGGTCCAGCCGTTTTTGCAGTTCGTCCGTAATGAGTTCGCTGATATGCTGGGCGTTGAAGGTTTTTAGAAACACCAGCCACAGGGCCGAGCAAATAAGAAGCAGCAGCATGACGGTAAACAGCACCGTGCGAAGCGTCAAAAAAAAGCACGATTTGATAAACCGCCACACCCACCAGAGGAAACTTCTCTTTTTCTTATTTTTCTTTGCCATAATTTACGCCGCGTTTACTATGTGGTCTATTATATAGTTTACTAAAATTCGCCACACGTTGACGGTCCCCCAAAACACGCGGCGGGCCGCCGCCCCGAGGGCCACCGTTTCCGGGAACAGCCCTTTAAGTAAAAGCGCCAGCACAATTAAGTTGCAAAGCACAATCATAATAACGGAAAACACTTTCCCGCCCGCCAGTTTTAAATCGGGCTGGTCGGCTTCGAAAAGCGTTTTGAACGTTTGGATAAAGTGGAAGGAGGTAAAAAAACCCGTTAAAAATAAAAAAACCTGGCGGTACGGCGTTAAATCTACAAACAAATCGCCGATGACGTACGCAAGCACCGTTAAAATCACGTATCCCGGCACGAAATACGGCGCCAGCACCACAAACGCGTTGCAGCGGTCCATTTTTACGTACCCGCTTTCTTCGCCTACGGACACGTCTTTAATCCGGCACCCGCACAAAAGCGCGGCCAGGGCGTGCGTCATTTCGTGCATAAACACGTACGGGCGGGAAAAATTATAATACCCGTAATGAATCCCGGCGTAAATAAGCGCGCCCGTAATAAAACTGACGGCCGCCCCGACATGCCCCAATACAGCCAGCAAAATGCGCCCCGTTTCCGCAAGCGTAAAAAACAAGGTGGGAAGTAAAACCAGCGCAAAAAGGAACTTTAAAAATTTCATCAAAATTTTCCCGTCCAGGCCGGGGTTTGGTATCGGGACGCGGCCAGTTCCCGCGCGCTTTGA
>JAUNWB010000051.1 GCA_030540535.1 Elusimicrobiales bacterium | reverse complement strand
CCGGAATCCGGGCCGTTTAATAGAAGTTGTAAACCTTATTTAAATCTGGATTCTCGGTTCACGGGGCGCCTCGCAGGGGAGCCGGGAGTGGCTCGGAAAGGTTTTACGTTAATCGAGCTGTTAGTCGTCGTTTTAATCATTGGTATTTTGTCCGCCGTGGCCCTGCCGCAGTACACCAAGGCGGTTGCCAAGTCGCGCATGACGCAGGCTTTGACGTGGGCCCGAAATATCAGGGATGCGGAGCGCGTTTATTTCATGGCTAATAGTGCGTATACACAAAATTTAGATGAATTGGATATTTCTCTGCCGGGCTGTGAAAAAGTGACGGGTGCTTCTTTTCGTTGTGCGGACGGCTGGCGTGTGGCTCTTACAGACGTGCCCAGCATTTATGTTTATCTTCCTCAAAAATATACCGATAATAAAGGTGCGGGAATTGAGTATTATTTTTCTCCGTCGGTGGACAGACGTTTATGTTTCGCGTCAGCTTCTTCGCCGAAATGGATAAATATCTGCGCCGGTTACGGCGGTACCGTATTTGCCGAGCGCGGTAATTTTACATATTACACCATCCCTTAACTGGGGGAAAAGATTTTAGAGCGGGAAAGTAAAATCTTTCAAGGCGGCGCGGGCGTCTTCACGGTCCGACTTCAGCTGCGCCACCAAATTATCCAGGCCGTTAAATTTCATTTCGTTACGCAGTTTTTGCACAAACCAAATGGTTATTTTGCGTCCGTAAATGCTTTGCTTGAAATCGAAAATGTTTACTTCCACAAGCGGCAGTTTGGCGTGAATCGGGTTCACCGTTGGGCGGAAACCGATGTTACAAAAACCGTCGTAAATCTTGCGGCCTACACGCACTTTTACGGCAAACACGCCAAGCGGCAGAATCTTATAAATGCCCGTATCCAAATTGGCCGTCGGAAAGCCCAGCTTCCGGCCCAGCTGGTGGCCTTTGATAACCCGTCCCGTCAGTTCATAAGGCCGGCCCAAAAGCGCGTTGGCCAGCGTAATATCCCCCTGGGCGAGGAGTTTGCGGATGAGGGAAGAAGAAATTTTCTCGCCGCCGGCGACGGAGAACTCCGCCACGTCAAACGGCAGGCTGTATTTTTGGCACTGTTCGCGCAGAAAATCGATGCCGCCCCGGCGGTCTTTGCCGAAGGCGAAGTCCGGCCCCGCCAACAGTCCGCCCATGTCGTATTGCGTGCGTAAAATATCAAAAAATTGTTCGGGGGAAAGGTTCCGGCAGGCGGCAAAATCCAGCGCGCGGGCGGGTACGGCTTCCTTTTTAAGCAGGAATTTTTTTTCGTCCGGCAGGGTCAGCACCGTCATTTCCGGGTGTTCGGCCAGCAAAGTTTTGGGGGGGAGCGGAAAATACAGCGCGAGCGGTTTTAACCGGTGGCGCGCCGCCATCATTTCCAGCTTGCCAAACAAGGCGCGGTGCCCGGCGTGCAGGCCGTCAAACGTTCCCACCGTAATCAAATTTTTCGCTTTTTTCATACCGTTTCCGTTTGGACGCGTTCGTATAACGCCGTTCCGATCCCTTTGAGTAAATTGCCGTCAAACGCATTCTCTACGTGATAACCGCCGATTTGTTCGCGTTTTAACGCCGTTAAATGCCCCGCAGTGCCCAGTTCTTTTGCCAGCATATACCCAAGCGCGCGCACGTACGTGCCGCACGAGCAGCGTACCGTAAACGCAATTTCGTCCGGCGCGGCCAGCTCCAGACGGAGCCATTCCACGGTTACTTCGTTGTATTTGCGTTCCATTTCCGCGCCTTTGCGGGCCAGTTCATACATTCGGCTGCCGTTGACGCGTTTTGCGCTGAAGAACGGAATGGGCTGTAAAATTTTGCCGGAAAGTTTTTTGGCGGCATTTTGCAAATCGTCCGGCGTGAGCGGGGGAATGGGCGCGGCGGAAATAACTTCGCCGTAGGCGTCCCAAGAGTCGGTTTCCTCGCCCAGTTTTAAGACGGCGGAGTAAACTTTTTCCAGTCTCAAAAATTGGTCTTGTTTTTTGGTGGCTTCGCGCCCGATAAGCAGAATAAGAAGTCCCGTCGCCATCGGGTCGAGCGTGCCGCTGTGGCCGATTTTTTTGGTTTTTAGTTCCCGGCGGCAGATGGCGATGATGTCGTGCGAAGAAAAATCCTTCGGTTTGTTAATCAGCAAGATACCGCTTTTGACGGGTTCAGTGCAAATCTTTGACGGCATTGTATACCACTTCGGCGAGCGCGTCGGCCACTTCGCTTACGGTTTTATCCGTTACTTTAAAACCGGCCGCGCGCGCGTGCCCGCCGCCGCCGAAAATTTGGGCGATGCGGCTTACGTCCGCGCTTCCGCGGGAGCGGAGATTGACGGAAACTTTATCCGGCTCTTCTTTGATAAGGGCGGAAACTTCCACACCCGGAATCATGGTGGGCTGGCTGACGATACCCTGCGTTTGGGCGGGCGTGGCGCCGAAGGTTTCAAAATCGCGCCGGGTTAAAATGATTTGGCTGTACTTGTTGTCAAAGCGCATTTCCATTTTTTCAAGCGCGCGGCCCAACAGTTTCAGTTCGATATAAGATTTGGTGAAATAAATTACTTGGTTAATTTTGTTTACGTCCGCACCCAGGGCCACCAGGGCCGAGGCCACGCGCAGGGCTTCTGCGGTGGTATTGGAGTGTACAAAGCGGCCGGTATCGGTAACAAGGCCGGTATAAAGGCAGGTTGCTTCGGCTGGCGTGGGGAGCAAATTGTCTTCGCCGGAGGCTTCGAACAGCTGGAAAATAATTTCGGCGGTGGATGAGGCGACGGAATCGATATGGTTCACGTGGCCGTAATCGTCGCTCACCAGATGATGGTCGATATTAACGAGCGTTTTGGCGGGTTTTAAAACGCTTTCCAAATCGCCGCCGCGCTGGCGGTCGGAACATTCCAAAAGGATGACGGTGTCAAAATCCGGGTTTTCGGGCAGAACGCCGACGTGGATTTTTTCAAGCCCCGGCAGAAATTTTAAGTCGTTTCCAATAGCGGGCGCGGCATAGGCGTACACCGTTTTGCCTAAGCGTTCTAAAAGAGAAGTCATCGTCAGCGTGCAGCCTAAAGAATCGCCGTCCGGGTTTAAATGTCCGGCGATGAAAAACTTGTTTCCGGCGCGGATAGCGTCCCATACGGCACGCAGGCTTTCTTCTCTATTTTCCATTGTTGTGTTCCTTTTCGATTACTTGAAAAATGGCTTCCACGCGCGAGGCTTTTTCGGGCGTGTCGTCGTATTCAAACGTAAATGACGGAATGCGCTTTAAGTGCAGCCGTCCGCGCAGCTGCGCGCCGATTTCTTTACGCAAAAGGGATAACGCATCCTGCGTTTTTTTGCGGTCTTCGGGGCTGCCGAATACCGAGAAAAATACTTTAGCGTTGGCCAAATCTTTCGACAGGCGCACCGCCGTGATCGTTACGAACCCGCCAAAATCGCCGTTGGCGGCCATTTTGGTGATGAGCGTATTGATTTCTTCCAAAAAAAGGGTTTCCAACCGTTTAATTCTGTCTATCATGTTTCTATTATAGCATTTTGGGTTTGGCGCGGTGAAATAGACTTGTTTTTTATTTGGGAAATAATTATACTATTAGTAGTAGTTTGTTTCCACATTTAAATATAAAGGAGATTGTATTATGAAAAAGGGTTTTACCTTAATCGAATTGCTGGTAGTCGTACTGATTATCGGTATTTTATCTTCCGTAGCGTTGCCGCAGTATACCAAAGCGGTGGAAAAATCCCGCGCGACGGAAGCTCAAACGCTGTTGGGCAATTTGGCTACCGCCGAACAGATTTACCAGATGAGTACCGGCAGCTTTACCGGCGACCTCTCTGTGTTGGACTTGCAGCTTCCCGGCGTGGGTTCTGCACAGACCAATACCGTTAACACGAAGAACTTTAAACTTTTAATCACCACGCCTAACACTGCGGCCGGTACTGCTGCTACTTTTGCGGCTACCGCTACGCGCATCACCTCCGCCGGCGCCAACGCTACGGGCGATTTGGCTTATGTGCTTAACTTGTCTATCGATGCCAACGGTAACATTACCCGCACCTGCACCGGCGCGGCTAAGACGTGCAAATCTATTGCTAACGGTGCTACCTGCGCCGCCAGCGGTACGAATAAAGATTGGTGCTATAGAGCGTCGTAATTTTTGTTTTTGCTTGAACCCCGGTTTCCGTTTGGAAACCGGGGTTTTTTGTAGTTTGGGCGGGAAAGTTGGGAACCGAAGTTTCCGTATGAGGCTTGCCTGTTTATGCGTTGGCAACATCTCCTAAACAGTGTGGCTTAAACTAATCAGAAGTGCGCGGGTCCTCGCCGGACGGGCAAATAGGGCGGGGCGGACCCTTCGGGCCAACTCGCTTTGCCCTTCCTTCTTCGTAAGGTTGCGACATGTCCAAAACAGTGTGGCTTAACCTAATCAGAAGAGCGCGGACAAGTGGGGAGCCCAGGCTCTGGGCCAGACAGGCAGATACCCCCTTGAGTTGTTTCCATCTAATTGGTAAGCACCGTCTATTGCTTAACTCTGGTTGAGGCCAGCGTGCCTGCCCCCGGCAAGGGGGTTGATTCGTTTTTTTTTTTTGATAACATGGGGATAAGTCAAGTATAAGGGGGGATATGTCCCATGTATAAAAAGCAAGGTTTTACGTTAATAGAGCTGTTAGTGGTCGTTTTAATTATTGGTATTCTGTCGGCGGTAGCACTGCCGCAATACCAAGTGGCGGTAACAAAGAGCCGCTTATCGGCGGTGATTCCTACAACAAAAGAAATGGCCAATGCACTGGAACTGTATTATTTGGCCAACGGAGCGTACCCGGAGGACTCAACGGAAGATTTTGGGTTTGACATCAGCGTTCCCCCGGGATGTACGAATGCCGGGACCACCAATGCTAACCATTGTCCGGACGGTACGGTGTATGATTTGCTGGATTACGGAACGCCTACCGTATTGGGCGGGAACAAGAACGCCAAAATCGGCTATGTGATATGGCTGGACCATTCTGCCCGCCCGGGTGTCCGACAATGTGTGGCGGCAACGTCTAATGCCACGGCAAATAAAGTATGCAAAAGCATGGGCGGGACGGTTTCTTCCGGCGCAGTGACGCGTTATTTTGCGTCCACTTTGGGCGAAGCTACCACCAGTTACGATTTGCCATAACTTGTATCAATTAAAATCCCCGGAGTTTTAGCTCCGGGGATTTTTATAAACGGTTCGTTTAAAAGTACAAGTCCCGCTTGCCGGATTTGATGTTTTTTAGGTTCTCATCAATCATCTTGCGGATGGGAGTCCCTTCGGTAAACGCTTCTTTGGCCGTGCTGTCGATAAGCGCATACCCTTTGGCTTTTAAATCCGCGGGAGCGAAATCTTCCAGGTATTCGGCAAACGTAAACATGGCGTTGGGCAGACAGTGGGTTTTGATAAGGCCCGGTTTGGCCATGTCCATAAAGTCTTTACCTACGCGGCCCAGGCGGTAGCAGCCCGTGCAGAAGGACGGCATGTGCTTGGCGTCCACCACCGCGCCGATGACTTCGGCGAGCGAGCGGTCGTCCGTCAGCGTGAACTGGCTTCCGTTTTCTTTATCGTACGAATATCCGCCGGGATTGACGCGCGACGCGGCCGAAATTTGCGATACGCCCAGTTCCAAACAGGCGTTGCGCATGGCGGGGGATTCGCGCGTGCTTAAAATGATGCCCGTATACGGCACCGCCAGGCGCAGGACGGCCACGCACTTTTTAAATTCGTCGTCCGTCAGTTCGTCGTTGGGGTGCTGGCTGAATTCGGAGCCTTCGGCAGGTTCGATACGCGGAATGGATATCGTATGCGGCCCGACTCCGTAGGTTTTATCCAAATACCAGGAATGTTCGAGCGTAGCCAAAATTTCGTATTTATGGTCGTAAAGCCCTAACAGTGGGCCGATGCCTACGTCGTTAATACCGGCCTGGAGGGCGCGGTCCATGGCGTCCAGACGGAACTGATAGTCTTTCTTGGCTCCGGCGATGTGTAACTGTTCGTACGTTTTTTTGTGGTACGTTTCCTGGAACAGCTGATAGGTGCCGATGTTGCATTTTTTAAGTTCTTCAAATTCGGGTTCCGTCAGCGGCGCGATGTTGACGTTTACGCGGCGGATGTTTTGGCCGTTCCAGCGCGTATCGTAGATGGTTTTGATACTGTCGTACACGTATTGCAGGCCGCCGCCGGGATAAGCCTCTCCGGCCACCATCAAAATGCGTTTGTGGCCCTGCTGTAACAGCGCAGTGACTTCCTGTTTGATTTCATCCTGCGTGCTGGCATGGCGTTTTAGTTTGGTGTTGGAGCGGCGGAACGCGCAGTAAACGCATTCGTTCGTGCAAATGTTGGAAATGTATAACGGGGCGAATAATACGATGCGGTTGCCGTAGATGGCTTCTTTGACGTATTTTGCCGCGTCGAAAAGGGCTTGCAAAAGTTTGGGGTCCGTGATGTTGAGCAGTACGGCCGCTTCTTCCAAAGAGATTCCTTTGAGTTCTTTGGCTTTGTTTAAAATGGCGGTTACTTCACCGTCGGTGTGGGACTTGGCGTTTTCCAAGGTCCGCTGCAGTTTTTCGTCATCAATAATCATACTTATATAATAGCACTTTTGGACGGGGTTGGCAGCGGGGGGAAAAATAATATTGAGTATTGAAACGACGTTGTATGAGAAGTGCAATAAGCGTCCCGCGAGCGCATAAAAAGCCCCGTGCTTGTCGCACAGGGCTTTATGCTTAACAGGTTTTCGCGGTCCGCCAGCCGATTAAGATTACATCTTAATACGTCTGGTAACGTCCCGCGAGTGCATAAAAAGCCCCGCGCTTATCGCGCAGGGCTTTATGCTTAACAGCTTTTCGCGGTCCATCGCTTGAATTAAAATTTACATTTTAATTCTGCGCGTTACGTTTTCTTTTTTGAAGCATTCAATTACGTCGCCTTCGGCAACGCTTCTTGAATGCCCTTCATCGTTTAGGCATAAGAAAACCCCTCAGCCAAGGCCTCGGGGTTTTCGGCGTAAGAAATTCTCTTACATCTTAATGCGTCTGGTAACGTTATCTTTGCGGAAGCATTCAATCACGTCGCCTTCGGCAACGCCTTTGAAACCTTCAATCAAGATACCGCATTCATATCCTTTTTCGACTTCTTTCACGTCGTCTTTGAAGCGTTTTAGGCCGCCAATCTTGCCGTGGCCCACTTCTTCGCCGTTGCGTTTCACGCGCACTTCAAAGCCGCGCGTAATCGTGCCGCTTTCCACCAAAGAGCCCGAAATCAGGCCGGAGCTTAATTTCATTACTTTTTTGATGGTGGCGGTGCCGACTACCGTTTCCACCACGTCGGGTTCCAATAAACCTTCCATGGCGGCTTTGATATCTTCCAAAAGTTCAAAGATAATCGTGTAGCGGCGGATTTCGATTCCTTCGCGTTCCGCTTCCGCCTGCGCTTTGTTTTCCACGTCTACGTGGAACCCAATCACGACGGCGTTGCTGGCTTTGGCCAAAAGAATGTCGGACTCGTTTACGTTGCCCGGAGCGGACAGAATAATATCTACTTCCACTTCGTCGGACGGAATACGTAAAAGCGCGTCTTTAATGGCTTCGATGGAGCCCTGTACGTCCGCCTTTAAAATAAGGCTCAATTTTTTGACGCGCGCGCCGTTTTCGTCGTTTTTGCCCAGGCTCATCAGCGACATCTGCTTGCGGTGCGCCTGCGAATCCTCTTTCTGCGCCAGTTTGCGTTTTTCGGCGGCGTAGCGGGCTTCTTTTTCGCTGGGCATAATGTAGAGCGTGTCGCCCACTTGCGGCGGTTCGCCGTTGATACCCAAAATTTCAGCCGGTACGCTGGGGCCGATTTTCTGGTAGCGCTGGGAGTTTTCGTCAATCAGCGCGCGGATACGGCCGTAGTTCGTGCCCACGATAAACGGGTCGCCCACTTTCATGGTACCCTTCTGTACGAGGACCGTGGCTACCACGCCGCGTTTGTTGTCGCGCTTACTTTCCAGAATGACGCCTACGCCCGGTCTGTCCGGGTTGGCTTTGAGTTCCATCATTTCGGCCTGCAGGGCAATCATTTCCAGGAGTTTATCAATGTT
>JAUNWB010000050.1 GCA_030540535.1 Elusimicrobiales bacterium | reverse complement strand
GGGCGTGATGGAGAAATACGGCAGGGTGTATTTTTCGCATACCGTTTTGATAAATTTCTTCATCGCTTCCAAATTTTTAATCTTTTCGCCGGTGAAAATATGCTGTACCGTACCGCCGGTGTATTTGGACTGGATGGTACTCTGCAAGTCGAGCATTTCAAACACGTCGTCCGTGTAGTTTACGGGCAGCTGCGAAGAGTTGGTATAGAAAGGCTGGTGGCCTTGTTTATACATGGCTTCGTTGGCGCAGATAATTTCCGGGAATCTTTCTTTATCCAGTTTGGCCAGGCGGTACGACGTGCCTTCGGCCGGCGTGGCTTCCAGGTTGTAATTGTTGCCGGTTTCTTCCTGGAATTTAACGAGCGTTTCGCGCATGAACGTCAGCACTTTTTCGGCAAACGCTTTGCCTTTTTCGGTGCCGATGTCTTCCCCGATCAGGTTGACGGACGCTTCGTTAAGGCCTACAAGGCCGATGGTGGAGAAGTGGTTTTTCCAGTATTCGTTAAAGCGCTGGCGCACGGAGCGCAGGTAGAAGCTCATGTACGGATACAGATTGCCTTTGGTAAAGCGCTCGATTACTTTGCGTTTGATTTCCAAGCTGGTTTTGGCCACTTCCATGCGGTCTTTTAAATTGGCAAAAAATTCTTCTTCGTTTTTGGACAGATAGCCCAGGCGCGGCAGGTTGATGGTCACGACGCCGATGGAACCCGTCAGCGGAGCGGAACCGAACAGGCCGCCGCCGCGTTTTCTCAGTTCGCGGTTGTCGATGCGCAAGCGGCAGCACATGGAGCGGGCGTCTTCGGGGTTCATGTCGGAGTTAATGAAGTTGGCAAAGTACGGAATACCGTATTTGGCCGTCATTTCCCACAACGGGGCGAGTTTGGGGTTGTTCCAGTCGAAATCTTTGGTGATGTTGTACGTGGGAATCGGGAACGTGAACACGCGGCCTTTGGCGTCGCCCGCGAGCATGACTTCGCAGAACGCGCGGTTGAGCATATCCATTTCGTTCTGAAATTCGCCGTACGTTTTGTCCTGCAGTTTGCCGCCGATGATGACGGGCTGGTCTTTATAATAAGACGGAACCGTGAGGTCCAGCGTCAGGTTCGTAAACGGGGTTTGAAAGCCCACGCGGGTGGGTACGTTTACGTTAAACAAAAATTCCTGCAAGGCCTGTTTTACTTCGTCATAGGACAGTTTGTCGTAATAGATAAAGGGGGCCAGCAAGGTATCAAAGTTGCTGAAAGCCTGCGCGCCGGCGCTTTCGCCCTGGAGCGTATAGAAAAAGTTGACCACCTGGCCGAGCGCGGTGCGCAGGTGTTTGGCGGGTTTGCTTTCGGCTTTGCCGACGACGCCCGTAAAACCGCTGAGCAGTAAATCCTGCAAGTCCCAGCCTACGCAGTAAGCGCCCAAAAGGCCCAAATCGTGCAGGTGCAAATCACCTTCCGAGTGCATGCGTTTTACGTTGTCGGGATAAATTTTATTGAGCCAATATACTTTGCTGATTTCGGACGAAATATAGTTGTTCAGCCCCTGGAGCGAATAGCCCATGTTGCTGTTTTCGTTTACTTGCCAGTCGATTTTTTGCAAATACTGGTCTACCAGGTCCACGTTAAATTTGGAGGAAATTTCGCGCATGCGGGCGTGCTGGTCGCGGTACAGAATGTACGCTTTGGCTGTTTTATGGTAGTTGGAAGTTAACAGTACGTCTTCCACAATGTCCTGTACGTTTTCCACGTTGGGCACAGTGTCGGAATAAAGCTGTTGGATGATGTTAATGGCGCGGATGGTCAATTTTTTGGCGGTTTCCGCATCAAATTCTCCGGTGGCTTCGGCGGCTTTGGCGATGGCTTTGGTGATTTTTTTGGAATCAAAACGTTGAGTGGTACCGTCTCTTTTGACGATATGGGTGATGACTTCGGAGTTTTCCATAATAGTTAAGTGTCCTGATAGAAATTTGCCGCTAACAAACTAACGACTTTTAAAATTCTGACAAAATCCAACCTAAAATGCAAATCCCGTCTAAGCAGGTTGTTTTGTAAAAGGCCGGAATTTGCGGCCTCCGTCGGGAAAAACGAATTTTTTGCGTGTCCGGCGGGGTGCGGCGTCGCCGGTTGTTAATAGTAATTATTACTAATAACACACGCGCTGTCAACTTTTTTTTGGACCTATATAAATAATGGTTAAAAAATAAGCAAATCGGGCGCTAAAATAAAATCGCGGTGCGGAAATAAAATGCGGCCGCGGCCGCGAAAAAATATTTTTACCGTCGTAAAAACGAAAAACGCGTTTTCTAACCTTTCTTTGGGGTTGACGGAAAGCGGGCAAACTGGTTTAATTAAAAAAAGAAAGAAAGGGGGAAAGTATGGATTTTTACCAGTGGTGTGTTTTAGTCGCGGTAGCGGCTTTTGTAGTGCTTGTTGTTTTTGCGGTGCGCACGCTGTTGCAGGTTGCGCGCACGGCCGAAGCGGTGGAGTACCTGGCCGTTACAACCGCGGAAAATGTGGAAAAAACGAAAGGCGCGTTTGCGCTGATTGAGAATGTATCTTCGCTGTTGGATTCTTCTTTTTATAAAGCGATGAAGCTGGGGATTGATTTGGTCCGGCGCATTCGAAAATAACATACAGTTTGGTATAAAAAGGCCCGCTTTCGGCGGGTCTTTTTTATGGAAATCTTACACCCTTTCCGTCCTGCCGGAACGGGTGTCAGCGGTTGAGCAACCAAACCCCTGCATTTAAATATCCCGCGTACAAAAGCCACAGTATTTATGGAAACATCAAGACGCCGGCCGCGCGTTTGGCGCGCCAACACGACTCTGCCAGCCACAGCGCCTGTAAAACCATGGCAGCCAGCAGCGCTAAAGCCGTCCCGGGCAGGTGCAGGCCGAAAAACAGCGGCGTCCAGCAGGCGTTTAACGTAAGCTGAATCCAAAACGGGAGTAGCGCGCACTGGGCCGGTTTGGTTGATAAGTTTCTAAAAACCAGAAACGCGCCGATGCCGAGCAGTCCGTACAAAAGCGGCCAGGCCAGGCCGAATACTGCGTCCGGCGGCGTAAACGGCGGAAAGTTTAACGTCCGGTACCAGTCCAGGTTGCGGCTCACTGCCGTAGCTCCCGGCAGGCCCGGCAGCTGGCAGATAAGCAGCCAAAAAAGAAGTGTTGCAAACGTTTTTACTGTTTTCATACAGACAGTATAAACGGGGCTTTTCCGCGGCAAAACGAAAAAATAGGTTAGGCGGTTAGTAGCGGCAGGAGCGCAAAAATGGTAAAATAATTTCAATCGTATTTCTATTTTAAATCCGAGGATTTTATGGACACCAAACTCATTACGGAAATTACCGGCTGGCTTAAAACCACCGACTTGGCCGAATTTTGCTACGAAAAAGACGGCGACTGCATTGAAGTAAAAACGAAAGAAGCGCTGCCCGAACCCGCCCATTTTGAATGTTCTTTAACGGCGGTAACGGCCCCCGCGATCGGCATTTACCGCGCGGCGGATAAAGGCAAAAACCTGGTTTTGAAAGAAGGCCAGGCCGTAAAAGAGGGTGACGCGCTCGGTTTGGTGGAAACCGTCTCCCAAAAACATAAAATCACCGCTCCTTTAAGCGGTAAACTCCGCGTAGTAACCGCGCAGGACGGCTCTGCCGTGGAATTTGGTTTGCCGCTTTTCTTTATCGAAAAATAGGAGCCGTCCATGTCCGCTGAAATCAAAATTACCCCTTTTAAAAAAGTATTAATCGCCAACCGCGGCGAGATTGCGCTGCGCGTCATCCGCACGCTTAAAGAAATGGGCATTAAGTCCGTCGCCATTTATTCGGAAGCGGACCGCAACTCCCTGCATGTGCGTATGGCCGACGAGGCCGTTTGCATCGGCGCGGCGCCGTCCCCGGTCAGCTATTTGAATATCGACGCCATCGTCACCGCCGGTAAAATCACCGGCGCGGACGCGGTACACCCGGGCTACGGGTTCCTGTCCGAAAACGCCGACTTCGCCGACGCCGTTACCAAGGCGGGCATGACGTTTATCGGGCCGACCGCCAAAGCCATCGAAATGCTGGGCGTCAAATCCACCGCGCGCGAAATCGCCGTTAAAGCCGGCGTGCCGATAACCCCCGGTTCCGACGGCGTAGTGGGCAAAAACTTCCGCGAAGTGGCCCGCAAAATCGGTTTCCCTATCATGATTAAAGCGTCTTTGGGCGGCGGCGGCAAAGGGATGCGCGCGTGCCTGAAAGAAGAAGATTTGGAACTGATGATGAAAACCGCCCAGGGCGAAGCCAAAGCCAACTTCGGCGACGACCGGGTGTATTTCGAAAAACTCGTTTTGAACCCGCGCCACATTGAAGTACAGGTGGCGGGCGACAATTACGGCAACGTCGTAGCGTTTGCCGAGCGCGACTGTAGCATGCAGCGCCGCCACCAAAAACTGGTGGAAGAATCCCCGTCCCCGTTTGTGGACGAAAAAACGCGCGCCAAACTGCGCGAAGCCGCGTGCAAGCTCGTCAAAGCCGCCAAATACCGCGGCGTGGGCACCGTGGAATTTCTGATGGCGCAGAATAAAGAATTTTATTTTATGGAAGTTAACACGCGCCTTCAGGTGGAACACCCGGTAACGGAATCCGTCTGCGGACAGGATCTTGTTAAAATGCAAATCCAAATCGCGCAGGGCGAACCGCTCCACATCACGCAGGAAGAAGCGGCCGTGATTAAATGCCACGCCATCGAACACCGCATCAACGCCGAAGACAGCGAACGAAACTTTACTCCGTGCCCGGGCACCATCGAAGAGTGGATTCCCGCCGGCGGCCTGGGTGTGCGCGTAGACAGCCACATGTACACGGGCTACACGATTCCCAGCTATTACGACAGCTTAATCGCCAAACTGATTGTTACCGCGCCGGACCGCGCGCACCTGCTGGAACGCAGCCGCCGCTGTTTGGGCGAATTTCAAATCGCGGGCGTAAAAACTACAATTCCGTTCCACCAAAAAATCGTAAATAACAAAGATTTTGTGGCGGGCAACATGGACACGGGCCTTATCGAACGCATGATGGCCGCGGAAAAGGAAGCCGCCGGTGAAAGCAAAAAATAAAATTTTGGGGCCGCGCTCGCTCAAGAAATTTGTGGACGAACAGCGCGCCGCCGGAAAGAAAATCGTATTTACAAACGGGTGTTTTGATATCCTGCACGCCGGACACGTAAGCGTGCTGGAATTTTCCCGCTCCAAAGGCGACGTGCTGATTGTGGGCATGAACAGCGACGCGTCCGTACGCCGCTTAAAAGGCCCCACGCGCCCCGTCAATACGCAGGCGGACCGCGCGCTTGTGCTGGCCGCGCTTGAAAGCGTGTCCGCCGTCAGCATTTTTGAAGAAGATACGCCGTACAATTTAATCAAACTCGTCCGGCCGGACGTGCTGGTTAAAGGCGGGGATTACAAACCGTCGGAAATCGTCGGCAGAGAATTTGCAAAAAAAGTGGTGCGTTTTGCGCTGTTAAAAGGGCGTTCCACTACTAATATTATTAAAAAGGTAAGTAAATAACCCCCGGGGGCGTTCTGTTCCCGTCGGTTTTGCGCCAAAAGGATAAAAACATGTCTGATATTTTTGAGAAATGCAGAAATTTCAAAGACGCTAAAATTGCCATGCGCATGGGTATTTACGGCTATTTCCAGCCGATTGAATCCGCGCAGGGGCCGGAAATCGTGCTTAACGGTAAAACCTATATTATGGCCGGTTCCAACAACTATTTGGGCCTGGCTAACGACCCGGAAATGAAAAAAGCCGCCAGCGACGCCGCCCTTAAATACGGCTCCGGCGTGGCGGGTTCGCGCTTTTTGAACGGCAACACCAAGGCTCTTGACGAACTGGAACAGCGCATTGCCAAATTTAAACGCAAAGAAGCGGGGCTTATTTTCTCCACCGGCTACCAGATGAACCTGGGCGTGGTGGGCTGCCTTCTTAAAAAAGGTGATTACGCCATCGTAGACAAGCTGGACCACGCCAGCATTTTGGACGGCGTAAAACTTTCCGACGGCGAAATGGTCCGCTTTAAACACAACGATATGGCGGATTTGGAACGCGTCATTTCCAAACTGCCCGAAGAAGCCGGCAAACTCATTATCGTTGACGGAGTGTTCAGCATGGAAGGGGACATCTGCCCGCTGCCGGAAATCGTCAAAATCGGCAAAAAATACGGCGCGCGCATTATTGTGGACGACGCGCACGCAACGGGTATTTTGGGTAAAACGGGCCGCGGCACCTGCGAACATTTCGGCCTTGAAAACGGCGAAGTGGACCTCGTGGTCGGCACCTGCTCCAAAACGTTTGCCACCGTCGGCGGTTTTGTGGTGGGCGACGCGGACATTATCCATTACATCCGCCACAACGCCCGCAGCCAGATTTTCTCCGCCGCTTTGCCGCCCGCTTCTGTGGCGTCCATTTCCAAGGCGTTGGAACTGATTGAAAACGATACCTCCCGCCGCGACAACTTGTTCCGCCTAACGGATAAACTCAAAAAAGGTCTGCGCGAACTGGGGTACGACCTCGGCCACAGCACGACTCCCGTGGTGCCCGTACATGTGGGCAGCAACGAAAACTGCTTTAAAATGTGGAAAGCCCTGCACGAATTGGGTATTTTCTCGAACCCTGTCGTCAGCCCTGCGGTGCCGCCCGGCCAGGCCCTTATGCGCCTGACGCTGATGGCCACGCATACTGACGAACACGTCGACAAAATTATCGACGCGTTTGCCCAGGCGGGCCGGATGGTCGGCGTGATTAAATAGTTTTTATCCTGCAAAACCCCGTCAACCGGCGGGGTTTTGTTTTTTTGTATCCTCCCGGACGCTCCGGGCGCACGCTTGGGGAGTTTTGCGGAGAAAGGGGGAACCATGTCTGTAGAAATCCGTCAAATTTCCGACAAAGAATTAAACGCTTTTGTTAACTTTCCGTTTGAACTGTACAAAAACGACCCGTACTGGGTGGGCGAACTGAAAGCCGATACCAAAAAATTATTGCGCGCGGACAACGCGTTTTGGACGCATGGCAAACGCGCGCTGTTTATGGCGTATAAGGACGGCAAGGCCGTCGGCCGTATTGCCGCCGTCGTTAACGACGCATTTAACGAATACCACAAAGAGAACATCGGCTTTTTTGGTTTTTTTGATTGTATTGAGGACGAAGCGGTTTCTTCTTCTTTATTTGCCGCGGCCGAAACATGGCTGCGCTGCCAGGGCGTTACCGCCGTGCGCGGCCCGGCCAATCCGTCTAGCAATCACGTTTACGGGCTTTTGGTGGATAGTTTCGATTCCATGCCCGCCATTATGATGCCATATAACTACCCCTATTATGCAAAGCTGATTGAAAGCGCGGGCTTTAAAAAAGTGAAAGATTTGCTGGCTTTCCACCGCACGAAAGAAGATCAATTTTCCGAGCGGTTTATGAAAGTCTGTTCACGCTGTGAACGCGCGGCGGGGATTACGCTTCGCCGGCTGGACCTTAAAAATTTGGCGAAAGAGGCCGAAATCATCCGCGAAATTTACAATAAAGCCTGGGCGCAGAACTGGGGCTTTGTGCCGCTTTCCAAACGCGAAATGGCCGACATGGTGGACGAACTCAAACTGATTGTCCGCCCCGAAGGCACCTGCGTGCTGGAGGTGGACGGCGTTCCCGCCGGGTTTTATATTGCGATTCCGAATATGAACCATGCGCTCAAAGAGCTGAAAGGCTCTTTGGCTAATCCCCTGCGCGTACTGAAAGCGGTGCGGGCGTGGCGCAAGATTAAGGACGCGCGGCTGATTATGCTGGGCGTATCGCCGGAGTTCCGCAAACGCGGGATTGATTTGATTTTGATTAAGCACATTATCACGCACGGCGTGGCGGTGTGGAACGAGGCGGAACTGTCGTGGGTGTTGGAAGATAACGACGGCATTATCCGCGGGATTATGGAGTGTGGGTGTCGGCAGAGCAAGCGCTACCGCCTCTATGAGAAGGGGTTGTAAACTGCTGATGTTAGCTTTCGTAATTCGCAGAACGGGCAGAAAGTATTTTTCTGCCCGTTCTTTCTTATTAGGATAAACCATTTTCCAAAACCTAAGCCGTGCCAACCCCTTATAATGCTCCGTGCGTTTGTGCTTGCCAGCCACACAGACAAGG
>JAUNWB010000049.1 GCA_030540535.1 Elusimicrobiales bacterium | reverse complement strand
TATCCATCAAATCCGCCATCAGCATGTTCATATTGTCGGTGGCTTTTAAAATGTTATTGAGGGCGATTTGGTCGTTGTTGCCGCCGCCCTGCGGGGAGTCCATCATCAGCACGGACGCAAAGCCCTGGATGGACGAAATCATGCGCGGCGATAGACATAAATTTGGAGCGGATTTCGTTTAATCGCGTCAGCTCCTGGTTGGAAAGGCGCAGTTTATCCACCATGCCTTCCAGCATGTTCACCTTGCCGGAAAGCTGCATCTGCAAGGAAGCGATTTGCTGCTGGTAGTTATGCTCCACCTTCATGATGGTGCGGTTCATTTTGCGCAGTACGAATTTTTTGGTAATCCAATACGTTAAAAGCGACAATATGCTCGCCACCAATAAAGAATACGACACCAACATTTGCCATAAACTCATAAGATTTCTCCGTTATTTAACGCGAAAAGGACCGCCCCACACGCGTTCCAACTCCGCGCGCGGCACACTCCCTTCCCGCAGCAAAATCGGCTCCGCCGTTAAATCCGCCACACTGGAGGCCGTGGGGCTTAACGAACCGCCTAAAAAAATAAAATCAACTTTTCCGTCAAACGTTTTCAGCACTTCCGCTTCGGCCGTCAGTACCGGCTGGCCGTGCAAATTGGCGCTGGTACACGCAAGCGGCGCCTCCATCGCGCTAAGCAGCGACACCAAAAACGCGTTGCCGGGAATACGCAGCCCGAGCCCCGCAAACCCGCGCGTAAGCGCGCGGCCCTTTTCGGACGGCGGCAAAATCATTGTAAGCCCCCCGGGCCAAAAAGCCTGCGCGAGCCGCTCCGCCCCCGGCGTAAACGTTGCCGTTTTACGCGCCTGTTCCAAAGAACCCGTTAAAAGCTGCAGCGGGCTGGTGGCAGGACGCTCTTTAATTTTATAAATCCGTTCGATGGACGCTTCGCAAAACGCCCCCGTACCGATGCCGTACACTGTATCGGTGGGCACAACGGCCACCGCGCCATCTTCAATTTTGCGCGCGGCAAGGGAAATTGCGTCGGGCGTTTCGTCCGAAACGTTAAAAATACGCGTCTTGCCCGTCATTTTCATCCTCCCGTTCCGGCGCGGCCGGACGGTCGATAATCATTACAAATTCGCCCTGCACTTTATTTTTTTTGGACAATTCATCCGCCAAACTTTTCGCCGTGCCGCGCAGCCATTCCTCGTACACCTTGGAAAGTTCGCGCGCCAAAATAACGGGCGTATCATTCCCCAGGGTTTTGGCAATCAGCTCCAGCATTTTCACCACGCGGTACGGGGATTCGTACAGCACGACGGGTACGTCCAGCCCGTAGGCGGACGCAATCATCCTGGCGGCTTTGCCGGGTTTGCGCGGCAAAAAACCCAAAAATGTAAACGCGCCGCCTGTAATGCCTGCGCCGGCCAGCGCACACGCCACCGCACTCGGGCCGGGAAGCGAAGACACTTTTATCCCCGCCGCCACTGCCTCTTTAACCAGCTTCCAGCCCGGGTCCGAAATGCACGGGGTGCCGCAGTCCGACACCAAAGCGCACGTTTTGCCGCTTTTTAAAGCGTCCAAACAGCGGGCGACGGAACGTTCGTCATTTTCGTTATAACGGTAAGTAGGCTTGGAAATGCCGAAATGGGAAAGCAAAATTTGGGTGCGGCGGGTGTCCTCGCACAGAACGGCGTCGGCCGTTTTGAGCGTTTCCAGCGCGCGAAGCGTAATATCCTGCAAATTGCCGATAGGCGTGGGAACAATGTAAAGCATATAGTAAAAGTATATAAAATTAGAACGCGCCCCGTATGCCTCCCGCCCGGCAAACAGTTTGCGCTGCCGGAACAGGCATAAAACACCCCGGAGGTATCTTCAAAACACCCATAAAAAAAGCCCCCGAAGGGGCCTTATATTAATTTGCAGATTGCGGAACCACTCGGCTGGGCGATAAAATCGCTTCATACCACCGGGTTAAACGCTGGGCGCGTGCGGAATTTTTGGAAGGAACCACCCCGTACGCCAGGTTGTGTTTCACGCGTTGCACGCTTTCCATAAGCAAGAAATGCGGCATGGAAGAAGCGCCGCCTTCCATACGGTGCAGGTAACGGCCCCCCACTTCGGAAGCTACGGCCAGCACGTCATACGCCTGCAGAAATTCCGTCATGGTTAAATCGCCCTTTTTATTAAGAAAAGTCTTCATTACCTGTTTAAAGTAAACCTCCAGGCTGCCCATTACTTCTTCATTCCAGCCGGTCGTTTGGGCGACGTCGGCCAAGATACGCGAAAGCTGGGCGGACAAATCTTTGTCTTCCGCGGGAAGAGCGTCATAAAGTTTCTTAAAATTGGAGGACAGCTCGCGGTACACCCGTTTGGCGGCTTTGATTTCGGAAGACGACACTTCCGCTTCAAAAGTAGGATGTTCTCCGGCGGCGTTTTCCAGCCAGTTGCCCCAGGCGTCGGCCATTTGGCCGGCCAGATACGCTTCCAGCGCGCGATCAGAAATGTTGCGGCTGAAAAAAGGTTCCGCTTTTAACGAAATCGGCAGCGAAAGGGCCATTTCTTCCAGCGTGTTAATGGCCGAGTTCATCGGTTTGGCGGAAATGTCCGGTAACTGCCGGGCAACCGATTTGTAATACGTCCGCAGGGAACGCTCAAACAGGGGAATTTGGGTTGCGGCTAGATTTAAATGGTTTGCGGCGGAAATACGGCTGATGTTTGCGGAATAATTGCTTGCAATTATCCGGCGCTCCGCCATAGACAACGTTTTGGAAGACAGCGAAGGAAGACGCCAAAAATTTTTCCATATCTGGGCCTGCGCTGAAGACGCGCCGATAAACAAACACAAAGAAAACGCCAACAGAACTCTCATAAGCCTCCGGTAAAAAAGTAAATTTATTTTCTATACTATACCGTTTTTTGTACCGCCCAGCAAGGGCCTTTTGGCCCAGGCGCGCCTGGGCCCGGTCCCGTTTTTTTCCGCCTAAAATTTTTTACTGTTTTGCTATAGATATTTAGTAAAATAATAGTTTGTTGCAAACCAACCCAAAAACAGAGGAAAAACGGAAAAGAAATGTCTAAAATTCTGTCCAAAATCAAACTCAACACGTTCGCGATTATTCTGTCCATCATCGCGGCCGTAGCCGCGCTGACCTGGATTGTGCCCAGCGGCGCGTATGACAAAATGGACGTGGACGGACGGCAGGTAGTCGTCGCCGGAACGTATCACGCCGTGCCGGCCAATCCGCAAGGTTTGTTCGACGTGTTAAAAGCCCCCGTGCAAGGATTCGCCAACACGGCCGAAGTGATTGTGTTCCTGCTCGTCATCGGCGGCGTACTGGCCGTGGTAGAAAAAACGGGCGCCATCACCGCGGGCATTCAGGCCGCCAGCGGGTTCTTTCAAAAACGGCCGAACCTGCGTTTTCTGTTTATTCCGTTAGGGGTAATTGTATTTTCGCTGTGCGGGGCCACCTTCGGCATGTGCGAAGAAGCGTTAATTTTCATCCCCATTTTTATCCCGCTTGCGCTTTCGCTGGGGTATGACTCCGCCCTCGGCACCGCCATTCCGTTTATCGGCGCGGGCGTAGGCTTTGCAGCCGCGTTTACCAACCCGTTTACCGTCGGTATCGCGCAGGGCATCGCCCAGGTGCCGCTGTATTCCGGCATTGGCTACCGCTTTATTATCTGGGTTATCTGCACCACCGTGGTGATCAGCTGGCTGAGCGTGTATGCGCGCAAAATCCGCAAAGATCCCACCAAAAGTTTAACCTACGAGTTCGACATCGAAAAACGCAAAGAGCTTAAAATGAACAAGCAGGAAACCCGCATGACCAAGCGCCAAAAATGGGTGCTGATTGCCTTCGGGCTGGGCATGCTGGGGCTGATTATCGGCGTGCTGAAACCGCAGCTCTGTGCGTTGATTAACGACATGTGGGGCGTGGACCTGATGACCCTACTGAAACTGGAAGAATCCGGCTGGTACATTACGGAAATCGCCGCGCTGTTTTTGGGCGTGGGATTCCTGTGCGGATTTTTGGGCAACATGAGCATGCAGAAATTTAACGACGCGTTTTTCGACGGCGTGCGCGGCATGGCCGAAATCGCCATGCTTTTGTGCTTTGCGCAGGCCATCGTCATCATCGCCAACAACGGGCACATTTTGGATACGCTTTTGGACTGGATGTCCTCTGGCATTAAGCACCTGCACCCCGTGTGTGCGTCCTGGGCGGCCATGATGCTGCAAACGATTATCGACTTTTTCATCCCCTCCGGCTCCGGCAAAGCCGTGCTGACAATGCCCATTTTGGCGCCGCTGGCGGACTTAATCGGCATTACGCGCCAAACCATGGTGCTGGCCTTCCAACTGGGCGGAAGCTGGATGAATATGGTCATCCCCACCGACCCCGTAACCATCGCCGCCATCGGCTTTGCGCGTATTGCGTACCCGAAATGGCTGAAATGGATGCTGCCGCTTTTGATTGTAATGTATTTATTGTCCTTCGCACTGTTAGTACCGCCGTATTTGATGAAGTGGCAATAAGCCGTTTTTGCGTCCCCCCGCATTTATTTTGTTTGAGCCGGGGGGACGCTTTTTGCTTGCAAAAAAGACGTACCAACTTGTACGAGAAAGAGGAAAACAAAAGTAAATGAAAAAAATGCTGTGCAACACCTATTTTTTGGTGTTCTCCATTATGGTGTTCGTGGCCGCGCTGACGTGGATCGTCCCCTCCGGCCAATATGACCGCGTAGAAACAGACGGACGCACCTACGCGGTGGCGGGTTCCTACCACGCCGTAGAAAAAGCCCCCCAAAACATCGGCGACATTCTGGCCGCCCCGGTGGAAGGTTTCACCCAATGCGCGGAAATTATCGCATTCATCCTGGTGGTCGGCGCGCTGTTTACGATTATCGAACGCACCGGCGCCATCAACACGATGATTAAAAAGGTGAGCTTTTTCTTCGCCAATAAACCCCAATACAAAAAATGCTTCATCCCCGTATGTATGTTTCTGTTTTCGCTGTGCGGGGCTTTGTTCGGAATGGAAGAGGAAACCCTCATTTTTATTCCCATTTTCATCCCCCTCGCACTTTCGCTGGGGTATGATACGGTGGTCGGCATGTCGATTCCGTTCATCGGCGCGTTTACCGGGTTTTCGTCCGCGTTTGTAAACCCGTTCACTGTCGGCATCGCGCAAACCATCGCCCAGCTGCCCATGTATTCCGGCTGGCAATACCGCCTGCTCATTTGGTTTATTTTCACGTCCGTCGTGGCTGCGTTTTTCACCTGGTACGGCGAACGCGTGCGCAAAAACCCCACCAAAAGTTTAACGTATAAAATGGACCTGGAAAAACGCGCCGAACTGAAAATTATCAACGACGTGGAAGTGGACGCCTCATTCCGCTTAACCCGCGCGCACAAACTGGTAATCGCGTCTTTTATTATCGGCATGATAATTCTGTTTTACGGTGTCATCCGCTACCAGTGGTACATGATTGAAATCGCGGCCGTGTTTTTGGGCGTAACCATCGCCAGCGCGTATTTCGGCAAACTAACGCTGGACCAGTCCACCGACGCTATTATCGACGGTGCCAAATCCATGATGGGCGTGTGCGTACTCATGGCACTGGCGCGCTCCATCGTTATTGTAGCCACCAACGGGCATATTTTGGATACGTTCCTGCACGCCATGACGCAAAGCGTGGGAAACCTGCACCCCATTTTGGCTTCGCAGGCGATGTTCGTCATCCAGACGGTACTGAACTTTTTTATCGCCTCCGGCTCCGGCCAGGCGGTACTCACCATGCCGATTATGGTGCCGCTGGGCGACCTTGTCAACGTATCGCGCCAAACGGTCATTTTGGCCTACCAGTTCGGCGAAGGATGGGGCAACCCCATTATCCCGACGGCCCCCGTCACCATGGGCGCTTTGGCGCTGGCGGGGATATCGTACCCGATGTGGGTAAAATGGTTTCTGCGGCTGGAGATTATTTTAATCACGCTTTCCATGCTGCTGCTCATCCCAGCCTATTATATTTGGTAAAATAGACGTAAGCCCCTTGGCGAGCCCAAGGGGCTTTTTATTAGGACAACCCAAATGTTAAGCGAACTGAAAACCCTTTCTTATTTTCACTGGGCGGACTGGCTTGTTTTTGCGGGCGTGCTGGGCATGACGTTTGCCGCCGCGCTGTATGGGAATTTCCGTCTGAAAAAGAACAAACAAACCGACAAAATGACCCCGCTTGACTACCTGCTGATGGGCCGCCAGCTGACGCTGCCGCTTTTTGTGGCGACGTTGGTGGCAACCTGGTACGGCGGGATTTTCGGCGTGAACGAAATTACGTTTAACTACGGCATTTATAACTTTGTCACGCAAGGAGTATTTTGGTACGCGGCGTATTTGATTTTCGCGTTTTTCATCGCCGAGAAAGTTTCCCGTTTCAATTCCATGACGCTGCCGGATTTAACGGGCCAAATGTTCGGCCCCAAATCGGCCAAAGTGGCGGCGGCGTTTACGTTTTTTTACATTACTCCCGTAGCCTACGTACTCAGCCTGGGGATGTTCCTGCACATGGTGTTTGGCGTTTCCGTTCTCAACGGCATGATTTACGGCACGCTGTTTACCTGTCTGTACACGGCATGGGGAGGGTTCCGCTCCGTTGTGTTTTCGGACTTGGTGCAATTCTTTGTGATGTGCGGCGCCGTCCTGCTGGTGGTACTGTTTTCCTGGCACATGTTTGGCGGCCTTGCCTTTTTAAAAGCCAACCTGCCCGCCAGCCATTTTACCGTTACCGGCGGCAATTCCTGGGCCAATACGCTGATTTGGGGCTTTATCGCCCTGTCCGCACTGATTGACCCCAGCTTTTACCAGCGGTGTTTTGCGGCCAAAAGCCCCGCCGTCGTAAAAAAAGGCGTCCTTATTTCCACGTTTGTGTGGTTTTGTTTTGATTTATGCACCACCGCCGGTTCTCTGTATGCGCGCGCCGTATTGCCTCACGCCGAACCGGGCCAGGCGTACTTTTTTTATTCCGTCCAGCTGTTGCCGACCGGGCTGAGAGGTTTTTTTGTAGCCGGGATTTTGGCCATTATTCTTTCCACGTTAAATTCGTTTTTGTTTATTTCTTCCAATACGCTGAGTTTCGACTTTTTACGCAAACGCTTTAGCAACGTGGTTTTATCCAACCGTATTTCTATTTTTATTGTGGGCGCGCTGGCCATTGTGCTGGCCCGGCTGTTTAACGGCAGTTTCAAAGAAATTTGGCTGGTGCTGGGGTCGTATTTTTCGGCGTGTTTGCTGGTTCCCATTTTGGCGGGGTACATTTGGCCGGGACGCATTAGTGATAAACTGTTTGTGGGCTCTTCGCTTGCCAGCGCGGCCGTGATGACGGCGTGGCGGTTTATCCCCAAACACGAAGTATTGGAAGCGCTGGACCCTTTTTACGTGGGTGTCGCCGCCAGTTTGATTATCTTAATTTTATTTCGGAAAAAACAAGATGCCATTCTCTCGCGTATTATTGATAGGTAACGGAGAAACGCTCCCGGCGGACTACCTGGCCGGGCTCGTGCAAAAAGCGGATTTTATTCTGGCCGCCGACGGAGGTGCGGACCGCGCTTTGGCTGCGGGCGTAACGCCGGACGCCGTCATCGGCGATTTGGACTCCGTTTCCTCCGCCGCCCAAAAACAGCTGGGCGAAGAAAAATTTATTTTCATAGACAACCAAAATAATACGGATTTGGAAAAATCACTCGACTGGCTTGTTCAGAACAACTGTAAAGAATGCGTCATCTGCGGGTTTGCGGGCGGACGGCTGGATTTTACGCTGGGGAATTTTTTATCGGTCTATCCGTACGTAAAAAAAATGGATATTTGCTTTGCGGGCCCCGGCTGGAGAATCTATCCGCTGGCCGATGGACGGAAATTTACGTGCCAAAAAGGCGCGCGCGTGAGTTTGATTCCGCTTAAAACCTGCACGGGCGTAACGCTTAAAGGGCTTAAATACCCGTTAACGGACGCGCGGCTTTCCTGGGCGCGCGCCGGACGCAGTTTAAGCAATCAAACGACGGGAACAGAATTTCACATCACGCTAAAAACCGGCTACATGCTGGTATATGCGGAAGAAAATTAAGGCAGTGTATATTGGCGCGTACTGCCTTGCGTCGCTTTAAAAGTACCGCCCATCACCTGCCGGCAATATGCACCGTCAGCTTCATTGAAAACCGTCCCCGCCCCCGTACGCTCCATACAAGTAATGACATCGGTTTC
>JAUNWB010000048.1 GCA_030540535.1 Elusimicrobiales bacterium | reverse complement strand
GGGGTATCTGCCTGTCTGCAAGACCCCAGAGCCTGGGCTCCCCTCTTGTCCGCGCCCTTCTGATTAGTTTAAGCCACACTGTTTAGGACATGTCGCTTAGCCACGTAACAACACTTGCCGGGGGCAGGCGTTGGGCGGCGCGCAGCGTCCTTGACCAGGGTTAAGCAATAGCCGGTGCTTACCTATTAGAAGGGAACAACCCAAGGGGGTATCTGCCTGTCTGACCCAGAGGCTGGGCTCCCCAGTCGCCCGTCCGGCGAGGACCCGCGCTCATTAGACTAGTTTAGGCTACACTGTTTTAGATATGTCGCAAAGTTACGAACAAGAAAGGCAAATCCGCCGCCCGCACGGGGCCTTCCAGGCCGCGGTTATCGTGTCCCCCCATCAGACTGATTTAAGCCGCACTGTTTCGGAGATGTCGCTTAGCCACGCAACAACACTTGCCGGGGCCTTCCAGACCACGGTTATCTTGTCCCGCACATTAGACTGGTTTAGGCACCCTATTTAAGATATGTCGCCAACTATGAACAGACAAGCCCCAACGACGGCCTGCACGTGGCAGCCTGTAGGAGGCGGCCCGCAGGGGGTGGCCTGGAAGGTCTTGCCGGGGGCAGGCGTTGGGCGGCGCGCGGGGGGTGGCCCGCAGGGTAACAAACAGGAAAGCCCGGTTTATTGGCGCGCACGCAGACGTTTTCAATATGCAAAACTCCCCGCGCTTATTATAAAGCGCGGGGAGTTGATACTACAAAGAACCGTTACGGTTTAGCGAGATAAAATCTCGGCTGTTAAAGGCAGTTTTTCACGCTGGGCAACCTGCAAAGGAGTCAAGCCTTCATCCGTACAGAAACGACCGCCCGTCGCTACTACATCTTTACTTACTCCCGCTTTCAGCAAGACGTCTACCGTCAAAGCGATATCCACATCCTGCTTTGTAAGAGGAGATTTCACGGCTTCAAATACCAAATTTTCACCACATCTGTTTAATTGATGTTTGTCGATATTCGGATATTTTTGCAACAGAAACTCTACAATACCGGCGCGGTGCCAATAGGCGGCAATATCCAGGATGCGGAAATCCGCTTTTGCGCCATAATTTGCCAACAGCCGCACCGCAGGCAAATTGCCCCAATATCCAGCCGCTACGAACATAGCCGGCGCTTTCTCGGAATCTTGCGGAGAATGGCACAAAACATTGGGATTCGCACCGCCCTCCAACACCAATTTAAGTACAGCGTTACGGTTTGCTTCCACCAAATTTCTTTTCTTCATATCCGACGGCGTATCATATCTTTCAACCAGAGGACATACTAAACCGTTTTGTTCGTTCTTCAGCAGCACGGAAACACGGGAATCTTTCAGCCAATACCGAACAAAATAGAATCGTTCGTAAGAAACGGCCAATTCAAATAAAGAAGCGCCTTTTCCGGTAGCTTTGTCTAACGGAGAAACTTTATCCAGCAAATTCTGCACGGAAACAAAACGATCTTCTTCAATAGCTTTGGCTATTTCATCAATCCGTTTCTGTTTTCTTTTGCTGTTTTGCGTTTCTTGCTTTTCCTTTTCAGTATTGACAGCGGCGGAAACGACACCCGAAAGAGCATCAGAGCCGGAATTATGCCGTTTTATCTTGGTCCCTTTCTCGGAAGTACGCACCTTTTTTACTTTAGGTTGTTTCTTTTTTTCCGTAACAACACCACCGTCTTTTGCATACAACCGCAGATAAGCGGGTACTTTTTTGACAGAGGCAGTATTATCCGCCCCTTCCGCCGGACAAGTGCATTTTCCAGCTTGGCAGCAGGGACAATTACATGTTTGCGCGAACGAGAATACAGCCCCCGCCAGCATAACGGCAGCAGTCAAACTCAAGACCTTCTTCATAAGCCCTCCTCGTATATTTGGACTTTTTATTAAAAACATCATGTATAGAAAACAAATACCGTCCTTTTTACACAGAAAATAATTTCTTGTAGAAAAGACATATTCCGTAAACAATTTCTATAGAAAATAAGCAGACTGTTTATCTTATTCTTATAAAAAACTTTAAAAAAATCAAGTCTTTTCGGTTCTATTTCAATAAACAGCCAAAGGTCCGCCGCCCGGTTATCTTCCGGCCCAACGCCAAAAAGCGTCTTCAAAATTGGCCACGTTATTATAACGGTAAGCGCGGCCCAGAGCTTTTTCGGCCGAATACGGCTGGTAAACCGTTTTGCCGCGGGAGTCTTTCATTAAAAACCCGGTGGACGGGTTACGCACCGGCTCGCCTTCGGCCATAAGCGTGGTAAGCTGCTGGAACTGCATACGGTTGGACGGAGAAGCCCCCCCCGCCGGGTTCAGCAAAAAGCGCACCATAGAATACGCCTGGAAATACCATTCTTCCGTTTTGCCGCGCCCTTCCGCAGCCGCCAGGGAACCTTCTTCCATAAAATCCCCAAACGGCATAAAATAGACGGGCTTGCCCGGCCGTTTGGAAGTTAACCGCTTGGCAGAAGAACCAAACATGGAAGAAGAACCGAACGAAGCAACCTTTTCCGACGGGTCCCGTTGGAAATTAAGGGTTTTAAAGTCATTCGCCCACGGGCCGCCTTTCATCCCGTTATAAGCCTGGTCTTCCAGCAGTACGGCCAAGCCTTCGTCCAGCCAGTTCGGGGTCATAATCCGGCCCGTTTTGTGCTTATCAAAAAACTGCTGGGTAAAAATATGCGTCAGCTCGTGCGTGAATACTTCTTTTAATTCCTGGTTTTTACCGGGCTCGTCGTAAACGACGATTTCTCCGCGCGTCGGATACGCCAAGGCGCGCGTCCAGGCTTTGGCGTTAGGTTCGTGACGCAGATAGGAATCGTGGTCCTGGTACACAAACACGCGCACCCGGCCCGACATCATCCACGGGATAAACCTCCGCAACGTTTGATAAGCGGATTCAAACGTCATGGACATATTAGACGAACTGATACCCGAAGAACGTTTTTCGGTGTAAATATCAAAATGCGTGCTTTTGGACGGCTGCCACGTTACCCCGGGGCGAAACGCGTTCGGGTTGAATTTTTTATTGGGGGCGGGCACCGTTTTCGGCTTATTTTGGGAAGCGGACGGCGGAATTTTCCGCCCGGCGGACTGCGCCGCCTGTTTGGACTCCTCCAACATGCGCACCGCATATTCCAGTTCCGCATCTGCTGCGGCTTCTTCTTCGGATACGTCCTCCGCTTCCGCGGCAGAAGCCTGGGAGGACGCGGGCAAAAGAGCGTTGGATTTTTCGATATCCTTTTCCAACTCGGTGGGAACGGCGGTTTTTTGCTGCCCGGCGGCAGTGCGTTTGCGTTTGGTTTGCGCCACGCGTTTAGCCGCCTTGGGAGAAAGCGGTTTTTTCACAGGTTCCACCGCAGTTTGCACCGTTTGGGTGGTTCCCCCCATCTCAAGCGGCATGGAAAGCGTACCCGCGGCGTTTGCGGTTGTTTTCTCCGTTTTAGCGGCAGGAGCGGACGAAGCCTGCGTCTGCGGGACAGAAGCAGCCGGCGCGGACGAAGCGGCCCCGGCGGCAGAATTAGCGGCAGAAGAGGCTGGAGGAACGGCTGGCTCCGCCGTCTGGGCGGGACGCGCCGAATCGGCCGTTCCCGCGACGGTGGAGGTTTCCGCCGATTGTTTTAATAAATCTACACTGGAAGAAGGCGTTTCCACGGCCGTGGAAACGCGCAACGAAGACGATGCGGACGAAGTGGCGGCGGCCTGTCCCCAAGCCTGTCCCGCTACCAGAACACTAACAGCCAGCCCTAAAAGTTTTTTCATGCGCGCCCCGGACATCCGTTACAGTTCCACACTGGTGCCGGAACCGTTGTCGTCAATTTCGTAATCCAGCTGACATTGTCCGTTGGTTGCATCCTGCCCGCCCTTCATGGTTGCTTTGACGGTATACGTCAAGCCTTCCAATGCGATATTTTGGCAGGTATGTTCGTAGACAGGTTGTTTACAGGTGCCAACAATTTCGCCGGACTTACAATACATAATGCACTGGTTCATGTCGTTGGCAAAAGCGGCAGGAGTTTTGTGGCTCCACAGCGTATTTACTTCCGCCATACACGCGTTAACAAGAAGCTGGGCGGAAACGGTGCGGCGCGTTTGGCGCGCCGTAGTGGTGCGGGATAAACTGGCGCGCAAAAGCATCGTTGCTATACCCGCCAAAACAACCGTAACCAGCAAAACTTGCAGCAGAGCCGCGCCTTTTTTATTGTTTAACATAAAAGCCCCTTTAATTTTTTATCCCAAAACCATTGGGCAAGATAAACGTTTCTTCCGTTACGTCGTTCACTACCGGGTTGCTGGGCAATTCCGTCACCAAATTCACGTCCAGCACGCTGCCCAGGTTTTTGCGAATCTTGGCAAGAGAACCCGAATCCTTCACATTATACGTGCCGGAAACCCCCCGCACCGCAAACAGCGGCGCGGCGTACGACGAGGACGGCGGCATATATTTCACGTTATTTAAAAATTTACTGGAAGAAGTGCCCGAGCAAGACGGCAAATTACCGCTCGTCCAGTTCTCGGCATTGGATTCATAGCGGGTAATCACCCCGCCGTCATACGCGCCGGAAGGAAGCACGGCTGCGCCGGAAGTAGTTGTATTCAACCCGCCGCGTTCAAAACAATAAGTAATGTATACGGGGTTGCTGGAATAGAAAGTGCCGTCCCCCTGGTCCACATTTTTACCCAGCATCAAAAGAGGGATCTCGTCCGTGCCGATGGAACCTAACGTTCCGCGGACATACAACACGCGGGAGGACTCTTTAATATCCCGGCGGAGCTGGCGCAAAGCAATAGACAGGTTATTGCGAAGCAGCACTTTACTGCGGCCCACGCCCGATTCGCGCGATGCGGCCGTCGTCAGCGCGGCAAGCGCAACGCCGATGATACCCACAATCATCACCGCTAACAAAATTTCGGTCAGCGTAAAACCTTTCTTATTTTTCATCATAAAGTAAACCCGTTACATGTAATTTCAAAAGTAATTGTTTTAGCGGCGTCAAACGTACTCGTACGATAGTTGGCGGCCTCCGGAAAATCCGCTGCGTTAACAGACTGGGAACCAACCGTGTAAGAAAAATGGGATTTGCTCGAATCCGGGTCGCAAATGGCGGGAAGCATACAATTAATAGCATGCTCTCCCGTCGAAAGAGTAGTGTCCCCGTTATTACACAATCCGTTTTGGTACTCCGTCGGTAAATCACTAGACGAAGTTCCGCTCGCATACATTTGCAGCTGTTCATTGGCGCGTTCTACGGCCAGCAGCATTTCTTCCCGGATGTCCGGCTGGGACGATTTGCGCGATACGGACAGCAACACGCCAAACGTGCCCCCCGCCACCAACGCCAAGAGCCCCAGGGCGATTAAGCCTTCCAAAATCGTTACGCCTTTTTTATTTTTAAGTAAGCGGTTCATCATAATAAAATCCTTATTGGTAGGTATCTTGCGCCACCATACGGCCGTCTATAAAAATAGCGCCCTTTGATTTTTGATATTTATCGCCGGAACCGTCGGCCTTTACACCGCCGGCCAACACATATACCTTCCCCACCGAAGTAGAGGGTTTTTCACCCCAGCCCGCCGGGAAAGAATCCGTATCATTGGCGCAAAACTCGTACGGAAGCGACATAAAATCTTTATAAGACAAATACCCGCACGCAAACAGCTGGCTTACGTTAACGCTCACGCGCACGCTGGACGCAGGAATGCCCGTCGCCCCCGGCGAAGTGCAGGCCGAGGCGGCCGTTTTAATTAGCGTAAGGCCTGCGGACGCGGTGGGCGTAAAACAACCCGTCACCTTGTGTCCGCGGCTGGCTTGATAATACGAGTGCATCGCTTCCGCCATTTTTTTGGCCGCGTTTTTAGCCTGCGAATTTTTAATTTCGTAACGAACCGCGCGGAACACCGGCGCCGCCATCGAAACAACCACGGCAATTACCAGCAGTACGGCCAACAGTTCCATTAACGTAAAACCTTTCTTCATAATCAGCTCCCGGCGGCCAAAGTTTCCCCTTTCTTAACCGCGCTGACGCAATAAATATAACCGCTCTGGTAGCGGGCCGGCAGTTTGGCGTCACCCGTGCTTACCATGCAGGCCAGCGGGTCCGTGACCGGGGAAGAAGCGCATTGGCCGTTTTGTCCGCTGCAAATCCAATACGTCATATACGTGTCCCGCTCCCAACCGTTATTGCCCAAAAAGCCGCAGCTGATTAAGCCTGTAGGGACGGAATAAGAACACGTCGTGGACGCCGTATCCTGCATTTGTCCGGAAACCGCGCTAAACGCCGGATGTTCAAAACGCATCCGCTGGACGGCGCCGGCCAGCGCATCCGTACGCGTTTTAGCGGCCGCCACACGCGCATCCGCCGCGCTGTTTTTATAAGACGTAGTGGCAAACACGGCCAAAATACCGATAATCGTGGCCGCCACCAATAATTCCAACAGAGTAAAACCTTTATTGTTTTTCATAGTAAAACCTTTGCTGCGCATTATTTAAGTATTGCGCGGATTTGGGCGATTGTCAAGGCTGAACTAACGCTTGGGATTTTTCACGCTGCCGTCTTCCCGAAACTCCGCTTTTTCATACAGCCCGCCCGTACTGCTGGAAGAACCGAGCGACGGGTTCTGCATGCAGGCAACCACGCTTGAATTACTGCCGCAGCAATTAGAGGCAGAAGCCGCCCCCTGCGGACACACATAGAAAGAAAACCCTTTATATGTATTTCCGCTGTCAAACGGAATGGGAGCCATATATTTGCGGCGGAAAAGTTCATATTTGGCGTTGGATGACGTAATTTTGTCATCCGGCGCGGCCGTGGAGTGCCAAGAAGTGGTTACCTGTTCGGGCGAAGAGCCGGACGGAAAAGAGCCCGTCGACATATCCGCACGCACCGCGCGCACCGCAGACCCCAGGTCGAGCAGTACGCCCTGCGCGGCCATATACTTATTCTTTTCCTGCGTTTTTTTATACGCGGGAAATGCAAAGGCCGCCACGGATACGGCAATCACAACCACGATTAATACCTCGAGCAATGTAAAACCGTTTCTTTTTTGCATAGTTTCCCCTTAGTTTCCGCCGATTTGCGAAAGTTTGAAAATAGGCAAGAAAATGGACGCCACAATAATACCGATGAGCGCACCCACGCCGCAAATCAAAATAGGGTCAATCACCGCGGAGAAGCGGGCGATAAACTGGTCCACGTTATCGGCGTAGAATTTAGACAGCGTGGCAATAATGCTGGGCAGCTTACCGGATTCTTCACCCATCAGCATCATTTCCGTCATAAGTCCGGGGAATACGCCCGTCGCGCGGAACGATTCGGAAATGGATTTACCGGCCGCCACTTCCGCACGGACCTGTTTCAGCGCGTTTTGGATAATGATGTTACTGTCAAACGATTCTTCGAGTACCAAAATGGCGTTCAAAATCGTCACACCGCTTTTAAGCAGGGTGGACAGCGTGGAAAGCATGCGGTCGTAATAGATGTTCTTTAAGAAGTTGCCGAAGAGCGGCATCGACAGCAAGAACGAGTGCCAGCGTTTTTTGCCGTCCGCCGTTTTGATGTAAAAGCGGAACGCCACAAAGGCAAAAATCATGCTGAAAATAATCAGAATACCGTTGTTGATAAGGATGCTGGACACTTGCAGCACGATAACCGTAATCAAAGGCAAATCGATGTTAAAATCTTTAAAGATTTGCGCAAACGTCGGCACGATACCCAGGATGAAGTAAATAAGCACGCCTACGGACGCCAAACCCAAAATCGCCGGGTAAGTAATGGCCGTAATGATTTTGCTCTTCATGCCTTCCTGCGTTTTGGTGTAGAGCGAAATCTGCATCAGCGTTTCGGACAGCTGGCCGCCCACTTCACCCGCCTGCACCAAGGAAAGCCAAATATGGCTGAAGGTTTTGGGGTGGTGAGCCAAGGCGGAGTGCAACGACTGACCGCCCGCAATATCTTTGGCCACCTGGGTAAGCACGACGCCCAGCGTCGGGTTGGAGGCGTATTCACCCAAGAGCGACACGGCGCGTACCAGCGGCACACCGCCGGCAATCAGGGTGGAAAGCTGTTCGGCAAAGAACGCGAGTACGTGGCCCGGCACTTTTCCGCCGCGTTTGCGGGCTTTCCCGCCGCCGCCGAAAAGACCGGCGGAGCCTTCTTTCACTTCCAACACCAAGTAGCCTTTGTTTTGCAAGGCCAGAATGACTTTTTCTCTGTTGTCGGCCGAAACGGAGCCCCGCAGGGTTTTCCCGTTGGCGTCACGAACCGTAT
>JAUNWB010000047.1 GCA_030540535.1 Elusimicrobiales bacterium | reverse complement strand
AACATGGGGATAATCCTGGTTTGGCGGCTTATTTGTTTTATTGCGTCATTCCGTAGTGTTTTAGTACGGAATCTCGCTGTTACGAAACGACAGATTCCCGATTACAACACTCGGGAATGACGTAAGTAAAGTAAGCCGCCAAACCGTATAAAGGGGGAGGCCCCATGTATCAAAATAAAGGTTTTACGCTTATAGAACTCTTAGTTGTCGTGCTAATCATCGGAATTTTGTCCGCCGTTGCGTTGCCGCAGTATCAAAAAGCGGTGGATAAAAGCCGCTTGGCTACTTTTATTCCATTGGCGCGGACGTTAAAAGATGCGTCCGAAGCGTACTATATGGCTAATGGAAGTTATCCGTCCTTATTGGCGGATTTGGATGTGGATTATCCGTCTTCTTGTTCGGCGGCTGGTTCGGACGGAACTTATATTATATGTAAAGGGTGGATGATTGATTTACATGACGGTGGAAATACAAATGTAATTGCTATAAAAAAAAGATTAGGCTCTGTTAATGAACTTGCCTACACTTATTATTTTGATAATGAGTCTTCCGCCCCCGGCCGGATACAATGTGTAGGCTACCAAACGATAGGAAAACAGCTGTGCCGCAGTATATGCGGGGCAGATGAATGCTGGGTGAAGTAACCGGTATTTTTCCTGGGGCCTAGGTCTGGCACCGGACGCTGCGGGCCGCCCCCTGCCCCCCGGCAAGTGTTGTTACGTCGCTAAGCAACATGTCAGTAACGGTGTGGCCCAGGTAATCAAAAGGGCGCGGGGCCTCGCCGGACGGGCAACTGGGGAGCCCAGCCACTGGGCAGTTGTTTCTTTGTTTGCGTTATTCCTAAAACAATGTGGCTCCATTAGTCAAAAGAGTGCGGACAATCTCCGCGGCCTGGAAGGCCTTGACCCGTTTTTTTTTTTTGATACCATGGGGATAAATCCAGGTTTGGCGGCTTTATCGTTCTATTGCGTCATCCCCGAAGGTTTTTGTCGGGGAGCTACTCCTTAGAAAACAGCAGATTCCCGAACCCTGCGGGCCGCTAACACTCGGCAATGACGTTAGTAAAGTAAGCCGCCAAACCGTATAAAGGGGGAGGGCCCATGTATCAAAATGCCGTCAAGCTGAAACCCTGCGGGTCGCCATTTCAGCATCCATATCAAATAAGAATACAACCTAATAAACAGACTGGATCCCGGCTCCACGGCCGGGATGACGATACGGCTAAAGGTTTTACGCTTATAGAACTCTTAGTCGTCGTCTTAATTATCGGAATCCTGTCCGCTGTTGCGCTGCCGCAGTATCAAAAGGCGGTAGAAAAAAGCCGTATCATGGCGTTAATGCCTAATTTGCGTACGCTGAAAGATTCGTTGGAAATGTATTACTTGGCTAACGGCGTATATCCTAACGATTCGGTGGCGGATTTAGATATTAATATATCGGGTTGTAATGCGGAAGCATCAGGGCAATTAAATTGCGGGAATGCGTGTTTTAACTATAACGGAGGGGAGAAATTCTCTTCCGACTCCATTTACGCTTCCGTGGGGAAAGAGGAGGCTTGTTCCTCAACCAAAAATTCCAGTACCGTTATCTCTTGGTATTTGGATTATTCCCGGGCCAATGCGGGGCAAATAAAATGTTCCAGCAAAGTTCCGGGGGTGTGTGAATCTTTGACGGGTTTTACGACGAAATAGAATTGCCGTAATAAAAAACCCCCGCTCTTGGAGCGGGGGTTTTGTGTTGCTAAAACTTATTTGCCAAGCAGGGAGAGCAGTACGCCCGCCGCCACCGCGCTGCCGATTACGCCGGCCACGTTCGGGCCCATGGCATGCATCAGCAGGTAGTTTTGCTTGTCGTATTCCAAACCCACTTTATTGGATACGCGCGCGGCCATCGGCACCGCCGATACGCCCGCCGAACCGATAAGCGGATTGATTTTGGTTTTGCTGAAGCAGTTCATCAGTTTAGCCAAGAGTACGCCGGAAGCCGTCGCCACCGAGAACGCGATAATGCCCAGCACCAAAATGCCCAGCGTTTCCGTTACCAAAAAGTGGTCAGCCTGCAGTTTGGAACCTACGGACAAGCCCAACAGAATGGTAACGATGTTGCAGAACTCGTTTTGGAGCGTTTTGGACAAGCGTTCCGCCACGCCGGATTCTTTTACCAGGTTGCCGAACGTCAGCGCGCCGATTAAGGGCGCGGCCGAGGGAAGTAAAAGCGCGCAGAGCAGCAGAATCACCAGCGGGAACAGGATTTTCTCGCGTTTGGAAACGGGGCGCGTCTGCGTCATGCGGATTTTGCGTTCCGCGTCCGTGGTGAGCAGCTTCATAATGGGCGGCTGGATAATCGGTACCAACGCCATGTACGAATACGCCGCCACGGCGATGGCCCCGAGCAAATCGGGCGCCAGGCGCGACGTTAAGTAAATGGACGTCGGGCCGTCCGCGCCGCCGATAATGCCGATGGAGGCCGCTTCTTTAAGGCCGAACGCAAAGGGCTGTACGTCCCCAAAGTGGACGTAAGACAGCGCAATCGCGCCAATCAGCGTGGCAAAAATACCAAACTGCGCCGCGCCGCCCAAAAGGGCCATTTTCGGGTTGGCAATCAGCGGACCGAAATCCGTCATCGCGCCCACGGCCATAAAGATGAACAGCGGGAACAGCCCGGTGTTAATACCGAAGTTAAAAATAATGCCCAAGAAACCCGCGGGGCCGGCAATCGCTTCGCCCGGAGGCATGGGGATGTTGGCCAAGAGGCCGCCGAAAGCAATCGGAACCAGCAGGAGCGGTTCAAACTGCTTTTTGATGCCCAGCCATAACAGGAAACAGCATACGGCCAGCATAACGCCTTGCTGCCAGGTGATGGAGTACAGACCCGTGGTCTGCCAGATTTGGTTTAACGCTTGTAAAATATCCATAGACGTTGCCTCTATTTAATTTCCGCAAGCGCGTGGCCGGTTTGCACCTGGTCGCCTTGTTTGACGAGGAAGTGAATCACGCCGGAAGCCGGGGCGGAAACGGGGGTTTCCATTTTCATGGCTTCCATTACGACGATTTCCTGCCCTTCGCTCACGCGGTCGCCTTCTTTTACGCTCAAGCGCAGCACCGCGCCCGGCATGGGGGAGGTGACCGTCGCGCCCGCACCGTTAGAAGCGGCCGGAGCGGCGGCTTTGGCTTCGCCCGCGGCGGCCCCCACCGTGTAGCGTTTGCCGTTGACGACGGCGGTGGTGTCGTTTTCAAAGGTTACTTCGTACGCTTTGCCTTCCACGGTTACTTTGACGGGGCCGTTTTCGGCTTTGGCGCATTCGGCTTTTTTCACGTCGGCCGCCCAGCGGATGCCGTTTACTTTGGCTTCGCCTTTGAGGAACAGGAGCCCTTTGTCGGCGCAGGTGGCCACGATAAACGTGTTTTCTTCCGTTACCGGCAGGCCGGCTTCTTTGAGTTTGGCTTCCGCGGCTTTGAGGCCTTTTTTCGGGTCCGCATCGTTGAGTTCAAGCGGCGTTTTGGTGGTGGGTTCCAGTCCCAGCTGTTCGCTGGCGATTTTCACCACTTCCGGGTCGGGTTCCACGGGCGTTTTGCCGAAGTAGCCCAACACCATTTTGCCGTAGCCGGGGGTAATTTTTTTCCACGGACCGGACATTACGTTGCTGTACGCCTGCTGGAAATAGAACTGGGAAACCGGGGTGACGGACGTGCCGAAACCGCCGAGTTTAACGCATTCGCCCATGGCTTTTACCACTTCGGGGAATTTGTCGAAAGTGCCGTTATCGCGCATCATTTGGGTATTGGCCGTCAGCGCGCCGCCGGGCAGCGGAGAGAACGGGATAATCGGGTTGACCGCGGTGGCTTCGGGCGGCAGAAAGTATTTGCTCATGCAATCTTGGAATACGTTTTCGGCTTCCTGGATTTTCTTGGGGTCGATGTCTAAGGTGTATTCGGTGCCGCGCAAGGCTTGCCACATCGTCAAAATATCGGGCTGGCAGGTGCCGCCGGAAGTGGGCTGCATGGAGAGGTCCAGCGAGTCCGCGCCCGCTTTAATGGCTTCCAGGCAACAGGCGATGGAGTTGCCCGCCGTTTCGTGCGTGTGGAACACTATTTTGGTGCCTTCGGGCAGGATTCTGCGCGCCATGGCAATCGTTTTGCCGACGGTGTGCGGCGTAGAGGTGCCGGACGCGTCTTTGAAGCAGACGGAATCAAACGGAACGCCGGATTTTAAAATATCGCGCAGGACTTTTTCGTAAAATTCTTCGGTATGGATTTTACCGGTGGGGTCCCAGCCCGGGGCTAAAGACATCATGGTCACGCAGACTTCGTGTTTCAGTCCCGCGTCGTGAATGCACTGGCCGGAATAAATCAGGTTGTTTACGTCGTTGAGCGCGTCAAAGTTGCGGATGGTGGTGGTGCCGTGTTTTTTAAACAGCTGGGCGTGGGCTTTGATAACGTCGGAAGACTGGCTTTCCAACCCCACCACGTTTACGCCGCGGGCGAGGGTTTGCAGGTTGGCGTCCGGCCCGGCGGTTTTGCGGAAGGTATCCATCATGTCAAAGGCGTTTTCGTTGCAGTAGAAAAAGAGCGCCTGGAAACGCGCGCCGCCGCCAAATTCCATGTGGGTGATTCCGGCGTGGCGGGCCGCTTCTACGGCCGGCATAAAGTCTTTGGTAAGTACGCGCGCACCGTAGACGGACTGGAAGCCGTCGCGGAACGCAGTCAGCATAAAGTTAATTTTTTTCATAGTTATCCTCTGTTAAATTATTTGCCCTGAAATCTTTTTGCGGCGGCGATAGCTACGGCCAGCAGCGCGCCGTCGTCCCCCTGGGTGTCCTGCGGGAAGTATTTTTCCATTACTTGGACCAATGTTCCCAATACTTTTACGATTCCGACCAATATGATCAGAAACGCAAACACAACCAGCATGCCGATAACGGTAATGTTGGCTGCCTGCATAAGTAAGTTGTCTGCACTCATACAATCAAGTCTCCTATATAGATTTCTTCCGGGCCCGAGGCGGTGCGCAGGATGAGCGTCCCGTTGGGGGACACGTCCTCCGCCGTGCCGAAAATCGTTTTTTCGCCGTTTTTAACGGTTACTTCTTTGCCAAGCGCGGCAAAGCGTTTTAAAAAATCGGGCCGGATGGTTTTAAATCCGCTTGCGGACAGGGCGGGATAGTCCCGCCAGAAAAATTCAAGCACCAGGTCCAGTACGCGTTCTTTGGTGGTGTTGATGCCCAGTTCTTTAAGCGAGGTGGCGGGCTGGTCGATTTTATCAAGCCCTTCCTGCGCCACGTTTACGCCCGCGCCTACCACCACGGCTTCCAGGCGGCCTTTTTCGGTGACGGCTTCGCTTAGAATGCCGCAGATTTTTTGCGCGTTTACCTGTACGTCGTTGGGCCATTTGATTTTGGGGTCTGCCCCCAATTCTTCGAGCGCGTGGCAGACGGAAACGGCCATTAGTTGCGTGAGGTTGGCTAAAAAACGGGTGTCTTTGGGTTTTAAGAGAATGGAAAGATAAAGCCCGCCTTCCTGTGATACCCATTTGCGGTTGAAACGCCCGCGTCCGGCGGTTTGCCGGTCGGCATATACGGCGGTGCCGTGCGGCAGGTCTGCGCGGTTGTTTTTTAAATAGGTGATGGTGGAGTCCAGCTCCTCAAAATGAATAGGCGGCTGCATACCTTTATTGTAACAAAATAAAGGGATAAAAGGGGCCCGATTTAAGACGGATTTCGGGAGATTTTTGCGGGATTTCGGGCAGGTTCGCCGGGCTTGTCTGTTGGCAGATGGCGGCCTGTCTAAAACAGTGTGGCTCCATTAGTCAAAAGAGTGCGGACAATCTCCGCGGCCTGGAAGGCCTTGACCCGTTTTTTTTTTTTGATAAACTGGGGTCATCCTGTAATGTCCCTGCGCGGAATATCCCTTGTGTGTTTTCTCCTTTCAAAAAGGGAGATCCTGAACAGGAACCTCTCAGGATGACTTTTTTGACAGGGGAAACGGAAATGAAAGGCTTTACGCTGATAGAGTTGTTAGTTGTGGTCTTAATTATCGGTATTTTATCTGCCGTTGCGCTCCCGCAGTATACAAAAGCGGTAGAGAAAAGCAGATTATTCTCTTACGTTCCGTTTGCCAAAACACTAAAAGAAGCGGCGGAAGTATATTATATGGCAAATGGACAGTATCCTGTTTCCTTTGCCGATTTGGATGTGAATGTCCCGGCTGGTTGTCAAGAATTTGAGGGAGGAAATTATTATCGGTGCGGGGGACGCGTTATTTTGGATTTGTACGATGGGCTGGAGGGAGGAGCAAGGGATGTAAGCGTAGCTTTATTTACGCCAGGGGGCACTCGTGTGGCTAAGTACAAATTTTATTTAAATGTTGCCAATAATGGCGGCCGTGCGCGTTGTGTGGGATATTCCGATATGGGCAAACTTATTTGCCGTTCTGTTTGCGGAGAGGACGACTGCTGGATAGAATGATAAAGTTTTCTAAAATTTAACAAAATAAAACTCCACGGATTTGTTCCGTGGAGTTTTTTCGTAAGAGTGCTTATATCTGAGGTCTTTTACTGCGCTCGGCGGCGAATAAAATAGCCGAAATCATGCTGGACTCGTCCGCCTGGTTCTTTCCCGCAATATCAAACGCCGTTCCGTGCGTGGGGGACGTGCGGGTGAATTTTAAACCTGCCGTTACGTGTACGATGGGTTCCTTGGCGGCGATTTTAAGCGGCATGAGCGCCTGGTCGTGATACATGCAGAGTACTCCGTCGTAACGGCCGCGCGCGTGGGCCAGCCACAGGCTGTCGGCCGGGAACGGGCCGTGGGCGCATACTTTCTTGCGGTTTAGCATGCGGACGACGGGCGCCAAACATGTTTGCTCTTCCGAGCCGAACTTGCCGTTATCGCCCGCGTGCGGATTGAGCGCGCACAAGGCAATTTGCGGATTCTTGATGCCCAGCTTTTCCAGCGCCTGGATAAATTCCCGCGCGGCATGGAAAACGCGGTGCTTGGTAAGCAGGGAAGCTACGTCTTTAATGGCAAAATGTTCCGTGGCCAGCGCACAGCGCAGCCGGCCGCTGACGAACATCATGAGGCCGTTCTTTCCGGCTTTCTCGCGCAGAAATTCGGTATGCCCGGTGTAGGGAATACCGGCCATGGCCCAGCTCTGTTTGGAGATGGGCGCCGTAACCAGCGAGCAGCCGGTTTGCCCGGCCATTTGGCACGCCAGTTCCAAGGCTTTAAAAGAAATCAGTCCTCCCGCCGGGGTGGGGCCCGGTTGGGCATCCTGCAAACATTCACACGCTTCCATGTTAATTAATCGGCCCAGACGGTCGGTAAATCCGGCGCGTGCCAGGGAACACGGTTCTCCTAAAAGAACCGGGTGGCATGCTTGTTGGACGAGGGGGTTTTTCAAAGCCTTAACAGTTACTTCCGGCCCGACCCCTAAAGGGTCGCCGGTTGATATAAATACGAGGGGTTTCATAATTTGTCCGTTAAATCCGGCAAAGAAAAGTGGGAGTTTTCTTTGCCGGTACTGCTAATGAACAAACTTCGTTTTATCCTTGTTTTGGTTTATTTTTTCTTTGTGTCCGTGGCTGCGGTTTCCGCTTTTTTTGCGTCCGTCTTTACTTTGGCGGCGGATTCCGCGGGCTGCTCGTCCGATTCGAACGTAAGGGTAATTTTTACGTCCGCTTTGTTGTAGAGCTGCTCAATATACTGGGCCATGGCCAGCTGTACGCGCTGTTGGGCGAGGTATTGGGCCAAGTCGCGGGAGATGTCTTCGTAGGAAATAGATTTTTCGGCCCGTTTTTCTTTCACTTTGATGATGTGGAACCCAACTTCGCTTTTAATGGGTTTGCTTACTTTGCCGACGGCGAGGGTAAACGCCTGCGCGTCGATTTCTTTCGGGGCGACGCCTTTAATTAAAATCATGTCGCCGCCGGAGGCCAACGCATTTTTTTCTTCGGTGTATTTGCGCACGGCGGAGGAAAAATCCAGGCCGTTGTCGATTTCTTTTTTAATTTGGTTGGCAAGTTCTTCTTTTTTCTTTACGTCTTCGGCGCTCATGTCTTTGGGCGCGGCCAAAAAGATGTGTCCGATGCGCACCTGCTCTGCGGTCAGTTGTTTAAGTTTGGCGGCAATCAGCTGCGCTTCTTTGAGTTTCATGGGGTCTTCTTTTTCAAGCGCTTTGATTTTTTTGGTGTTGTTTTTCATTACCGCTTCCACGTTGGCGTACAGAGCTTTGGCGTCCGCTTCTTCCACGGGGGTGACGTTTTCTTTCAGTTTCGTTTCCATCAGTTTGCGCACGGCTACGTCTTTTTTGATTTTTTCTTTGTAGCGTTTGAGCGTCATGCCCTGTTTTTTGAGGGCTTCGTTAAAGCGTTTGTCGGCACCTTTGGGGTCTTCTTT
>JAUNWB010000046.1 GCA_030540535.1 Elusimicrobiales bacterium | reverse complement strand
AGGATTGGTGTAACATCAACAACGATTTCAAAATGTTCTGCGCAACATTGTCTGCAATGAACAAAAACATCATCTTTGTTGCTCATAGAGATACACGCAAAGAAGGTGACGAGACTGTCTTCATTCCTGCTCTTAGAGAGAAGAATTTTTCTTCCATCGTTACAGAGCTAGATGTTCTAGGCTACTTGGAAATGAGAAGCGAGAACGGTGTTCAGAGAAGAACTATTACCTTCGACCCCACCAACAGAAGTGAAGGAAAGAATACCTGCCAGCTACCTAGCGTTATGATTGTTCCTAACATTCTTGATGCTAACGGTAACGAAACTGGGAAGAACGACTTTATCAGCACTCAGGTTATCAACCGGTATCTCGGAATGATAAAAGTTAAGGAAGAGTCCATCAAGCAGTTCAACGACCTTCGTACTGAAATCAAAGAGGCTGTAGAACAGATTACTGATGCCAAGGGAGCTAACCACTTCATCGCCAACATTGGAGCATATCAGAATCACGGAAACTCCATCATGATATACGCTAGGGACATCTTCGCCAAGAAGGCTAACGACCTTCATCTGAAATACAATAAAAGCACCAAGCAGTATGAAGATTGATTACAGGTTCTACGCTACCCTGTTAGACTCATTCCAGAGCTATCTTGATAGCGATATTATCTACGAAAAGTATTGGGGATTCAGCGAGAATCCTCAATACACAGAAACCGAGTTCAGGCAGAAGCAGTTTGATGACCTTATTAACCGCATCAATAGAGTGCCTTGTGACAGCGAGGTTGCAGACAGAGGTACAGCGTTTAACGAAGTAATTGATTGTATCATACTGAAACAAGACAGAGGAAAAGTCAAGGTTACTAGACTAAGGGACGAAGCAGGTAAGCTGCAAGGACTAAGGACTGTTTACAACGGCAGAACGTTTGATTTCCCAATCTCTGTTGTTAGAGAGTTCTCCAACTATTATCAAGGTGCTCTGCCACAACAGTTCATACAGGGTGTTCTACCAACAGCTGTAGGCAATGTGGTGCTTTATGGATATATAGACTATATTATGCCATTCTGCACCCACGACCTAAAGACCACAGGAAGATACGCAGTAGGAAATTACAAACGTCACTGGCAGCACATAGTCTATCCATACTGTTTGGAACAAAACGGTTGCAACGTTCCAGATTTTGAATATAACGTTTTAGAGATTGGCAAGACTACCTACAACACCTTTACAGAGAGTTATGCGTACAGGAGCGAAAGGGACGTGCCAAAACTCGAATCTCACTGTGAGGACTTAATTAGATTCCTCAATGATAACAAACATTTGATAACAGATAAGAAAATTTTTAATTACAGATGAACAACGATAACGCACAATTATCAGCCAGCCAATTTGAACTGGTTGTTAGCAGCAAGACCATAGGCAGTCTTACTACAAATGCAAAGGCAATTAAGCAGCTTGTTGATGAAAGAATTAAGCAGTACGACATCTCTAGCTATAGCAGTAACGATATTGCAAAGTGCAAGGAAGATAAGGCTGTGCTCAACAAAGCAGCCAAGGCACTTAACGACAAAAGGATTGCCCTTGAAAAGGAGTGGAACACACCGTTTGAGGAGTTCAAGGAAACCATCAAGGAGACTGTCGATACCATCAAGTTGGCTGCATCTAACATAGATGCTATCATCAAGAAGGAAGATGAAAAGCAGAAGGCAGCCAAGTACGAGGAGATAAAAGCTATAGCTGAGAGGGTCGGACTTACTGAAACTGGTGTCTCACTGTCCCTGGTTTTTAACTCCAAGTGGAACAACAAGACTACGTCTATAAAGTCTATCGAGAAGGAGCTTACAGAGCGTGTCAAGGAGATACGTGATGCGCTTAAGGCACTAGGCGAGTTTGGGGAGAACATTGCTCCAGCAGCTATTGCAAGATACAAAGAAGACCTGTCATTAACCAATGCCCTCACGTTTGCCAATAAGATGCAATCAGAGAAGGCTCAGGCTAAAGATGAACAAACGCAAGAGGTAATAGTTAAAAGCGAAAGCCAGATAGAGCCAAATTGCGTGAATGTTGTTCAGGCACCACAATCAGAACCAGATAGCGAAGCTGATGCTATAGATGCTTTCAATGATGCTCTAGGTATTCCTCCAGTAGTACGAAAACCAGTAGTGTTTCCTAAGACATACACCATTTACGCTACTGATGAACAGTTTAGTGACATAGAACAATATTTGACCGACAAGGGTCTTAACTTCACAAACGAATAGTTATGCCAAACCAAATCATCGGAAAGGTTCTGATTATCGGTCAGACTGAAAATATCCAGTACAGAGATAAGGTGTTTACAAAGAGGGAGCTTGTCCTAGACTGTTCTCATTACGACAGATACACAGGACAGCAATTTGAGAACTATGTAAACCTTACATTCTCTGGAAATAAAATCTCAGAACTTGACAACTGTCAGGTTGGAGAATTAGTTACAGTAACGTTTTTCCTCAGTGGTCGTAAAACTGAAAAAGAAGGTAGCGTTAAGTATTTCACCAACATTATAGGCATCAAGATTGAACCATTTGTTGTAAATAATGGCTCACAGGCGCAGACAGCTCCAGCACCTATCAGTCAGCCAACACCACAAGCAATAACGCAGCAGAGCGCACAAAATGCTCAGGTTACGCAAGTCCAGCAACCAGCACCTATTTCAGGTGATGTGCCAGACAATAATGATGACCTTCCATTCTAAATGCAGAGAATATGGCTTTGTACAATTTGAAGAATCCGTATGACAGGCAGAAGTTCAAAGATAAGGTCAACGAACTGTACACAAAGCAGGAATACGTTGAGCTAAAACGTAAGTCTACACAACGATCACTTGCGCAGAACTCATACCTCCACCTACTGTTAGGTTATTTTGCCAGCGAGTTTGGCTACACTTTAGATGAAGTTAAGTTCGACATCTTTAAGCGTCACTGCAATAAAGATTTGTTTCTCCGTGAACGAGTAAACAAAAGAGGTCAGAAGGTAGCGTACATCAGAAGTAGCGTTGAACTTGATAAAGCTGAAATGACAGAAGCAATAGAGAGATTCAGGAACTACAGCAGCGCAGAGTGCGGTCTATATCTTCCAGAACCAAATGAGCATGAAGCCATATTCTTTGCTCAGCAACAACTTGAAAGTTATTCACAATACGTATAATTCTAATTTATAAATTATGTTAGCAGATTTAATTGATTACAGACCGCAAGAGGTCGAGTTTGTCCTTACAGATTCACAGAAGGAAGAGTTTAAGGACGTGATGGTTATATTTGAGGGTGCCAAGTCCTTCAAGGAGTGTTCAAAAGTTCTGGACAAGAAGTTTAACTGCTTGTTCCCGGAGGGTGAGATTGCAACACGTCTCTACGACAAGCACGAGATAGACATGATACGTGAGGAGTATTGTGTCCGTCAGGAGAACGATGTTCCTGAAAGAAAGAAGAACCTACAGGAAACGCTTGAAAGAATCAAGCAGATGAAGAAGGACGCAGAGGAAGCATACAACTCAGTTTTGTTGGAGATTGCAGACCTAGCAGCCAGAGTCAAAGACGGCACAACTGATTTCAAGCTCCCATCTACAGAGACAGTCAGAATGGCTGTCAATGGTCATTACCTTTTCTACAGCTGGATAGACGGAAAGCTGAAACTTGTGAAGGCTCAAAAGATTCCAGCTTGGGACAGAAACGGTCTGTGGTCGCAGGAAGACTGGAACAGAAATGCTTTCAAGGAAATATTCGGCATAGAGTTCCCAGAGGTTGTTAAGCCAGAACAGGAACAAGACCCAGAGCCTGAGGAACAGCCAGACGATGATATGCCATTTGCAGAAGAAGGCTCTGCAGAGGAAGAATAACAGTGTATAACTAGTGAGTGGAGATGGTTCCACTCACTTTAATTTAGAAGAATGAAATACATATTAAGAGACTATCAGAGAGATGCCAGCAATGCAGCTGTCAGAGCTTTCACTTCTCCCAGTGGACACAACGGACTATTGATATTACCCACTGGAGCAGGGAAAAGCCTTATTATTGCTGACATTGCCTCAAAGATAAGTGAGCACCTTCTCATCTTCTGTCCTAGCAAGGAGATACTAGAGCAGAACTTTGCAAAGCTGTGCAGTTATTTAGTCCTAGATTGCAGCGTATATTCAGCAAGCGTAAACAGTAAGAACATCAGCAGAATAACGTTTGCCACCATAGGCAGTGTTATCAATCATAAAGAGGACTTTGCACACTTCAAGAACGTAATCATAGATGAGTGCCACCTTGTCAACTCCAAGGCAGGTATGTATAAGACTTTCTTGGAAGCAGAATCACGTAAGGTTATTGGACTCACAGCAACACCATATAGGCTTACCACATATATGAACGGCTCCATGCTTAAGTTCATCACTCGTACAAGACCACGTATTTTTTCAGATGTTTTGTATTACTGTCAGATTTCAGACCTTCTTGCAAAAGGTTATCTAGCAAAGCTCAGGTATTTCGACTGTACGTCAATAGATATGTCGAAAGTCAAGTCCAACACAACCGGTAATGATTTTGACGAGAAGAGCCTTAAAGAGGAATACATAAGGAGTGGCTTTTACGATAAGCTAACTAGTACTGTACTTCGTGTTATGAAGCCTAAGAACAAGATACCACGAAAGGGTGTTTTGGTGTTCACTAGGTTCATCGAGGAGGCAGAGGAACTTGTGAACAAGCTGAATAGCCTTGGCAAGAAGGCTTACATAGTTACAGGTGAGACACCTAAGCGTGAGCGTGAACGCATACTAGAACTGTTTAAGGCTGGAGAAATTAAGGTTGTAGCCAATGTAGGAACGCTTACAACAGGCTTCGATTATCCAGAGCTAGACACAATAGTTCTTGGAAGACCTACGAAATCATTGTCCTTGTACTACCAGATGGTTGGCAGAGCTATCAGACCATTTAAGGATAAGGACGGTTGGATAGTAGATTTGTGCGGAACATACAGAGTATTTGGAGACGTTGCTAATCTCAAAATAGGACTTGAAGCACCAAACACTAGCAGGTACTGTGTTACCAGTCAAGGCAGACAGTTGACAAACGTAATATACTAAATAATCAATGAAAAGAAAAATATACATCAGCGGTCCCATTAGCGGATATAAAGTTGAAGAGAGAGTCAAGACCTTCTCGCAGGCAAAGGAAATGCTAGAGACAGCAGGATATGAGGTTTTCAATCCGTTTGAAAACGGACTGCCTCAGACAGTATCAACACACGAACACATGAGAGCAGATATGAAAATGCTTTTAGAGTGTGATGAGATATTTCTTCTAGACAAGTGGAATCACAGTGCAGGTTGTTTCGTAGAGTTTGCAGTAGCTGTGTCTATTGGGTGCAGCGTTATATTTTCAGAGACCAAAGACCAGACACCTTCTAGAATGTCTATTCCGAAAGGTGGATTTATTAACGTCATAAAAGCGATTTTCAGATGAGCTTCCCATACTATATCAATAAGAAAAAGAAAACGTCTCAGAACGAAAGCAATGAGCCTCAGAACGAAAAGAAGCCCAGAGCCAAAGGTAAGCCAAACCTAGTCCATAAGCTCGACACTGTTTTTTCTCTATATATCAGACTCAGGGACGTTATGCCAAACGGATATGTCAGGTGTATAGCTTGTGGACGTATCAAGAAGTTTGAGGAAGTTGATTGCGGTCATTTCCATTCACGCATACACATGGCTACAAGGTATGACGAAGACAACTGTAATGCAGAGTGTAGATTCTGTAACAGAATGTCAGCAGACCACATCATAGGCTACAGCCAGAACCTTGTTAAGAAAATCGGACAGACCAGATTCGACTACCTCAATGTAAAGGCTCATTCTACCAAACACTATATGGATAGCGAGCTAGAGCAAATGATTGAGCACTACAAACAGGAAGTGAAAAAACTGAGTTCGTTAAAAGGAATCAAGGTACGTTCATAGCTATGACAAAAGTAAAGATTGTTAATAATATTTGGTATTCAAATATATTTGACTACCTTTGCATCATATCATCAGGGATAGGTGGAAGTCATGAGCCACTGACAAGGGTATGCCAATCGCCCTTCCCTTTTCAAATGATTGGTAAGTAAAAAATAAAGAATTGGTAATATGAATCAAGGACACGTCAAACTTCACTGCAAAATACAGGAATGGGAGTGGTACTCCACTCCATATATGTTCCACCTGTTCATGCACATAGTTATGAGTGCAAACACAGAGAACAGGAACAGGGGCAGACGTGTAGTGTCTAGAGGGCAACTCCTTACCACGTTAAACAAACTTGTTGAAGAGACTGGTATTAGTAAACGTAGCATCAGGACTTGTCTTGAAAGGCTTAGGAATACTGGAGAGATAAGCATAGAGCCTACGAAATTATACAGTGTCATTACTGTCAATAATTATAATGCCTATCAGATTGACGATAACTGCTCAGACATCAAGGAGCAACAGGAACAAACACTGCTTACTCCAGTTGTTTCTCCCAGTGTAAAGAAGCCTAGGAAAAAGAGTGAGCCTAAAACGATAGTCTCTAAAGCTAGAGAAGTGTTTGAAAAATATTTCTTAGACACCTATCAAGATGTCTATTACTGGACTGCTAAAGATGCAGGACAGATGAAAGCTCTTCTCAATAAAATCAGATTCAGGCGAGAAAGCAAGAAGTTGCCTGTTGAAGAAAATGACATCATAGATGCTCTGCGTATGTTCCTAAATTCGATAACAGACAAATGGATATGTCAGAATTTCTCTGTAACTAATATAGCATCAAAATATAATGAAATAGTGGCGCAAGCCAAAATAAACCAAGAAAATGGAAACGTTAAAACAGCTAGTAACCAAGAAGATTCAAAGCGTAGCAGGCTCGAAGGCGCTGCCTCAATTATCAAACGACTTGAAGAAGAAGAGAAATGAGGTTATAGCAGCCTACGGTGAGCGTAAAGATTTCCTCACAGCTTTTAACCCAGACACCCAGCAGCTGTACTGCAAGCACGAAGATTTGTGTTTTTTTGCAGATGTACCCTCCTTGGCACTATGCAACACAGTATATGGACCCAACACAGCAGCAATGTTCTTGGTTGTGCAGCTAAATGACTTATCCGAATATGCAGGAGTTAAGAACAAGCTTGTTGATAAGGCATTAGAGCAGTGCGCCTGTGCCATCGCAAATAAATACTACTATCTTAAAGTGTCAGAGATATTGCTATTCTTCAAGAGATTCAAAGAAGGCAGATACGGCATCTTTTATGGCTCAGTTGACCCACTTGTTATAATGTCTTCCATACCAAAGTTCCTTCAAGAGAGGGCAACGAAACTTGACGAAAGGAGAAGGCTTTATAACAATTCAGGAGAAGTTGCTGGAGCAATAACATTTGAGGAATACTGTAGGAGCAAAGGGGAAAGAGCGGAAGACAGCGTATTATACCGACTTTTACACCCTAAGACAGACAAGAACAAGGAAGACGAAAGAAAACGCAACACAGAGCAAAAGAACGAAGTAAAACGAAATTTAACATAAAGAACAAGAGCAATGAATTACAATTTATCACATTCTGGAAATTACCCATGTATGACGCAGCAACAGTGGGAAGACGCTCCATTTAATCAGGTGGAGCCAGAAGAAGAAAAATTTGACTGCGAAGTAACAGAAACGCTTGTGAAAGAAACGTCAGTAATATCTACAGATTATTACTACAATAACGATACAGGTAACCATGTGTTCCAAGGAGACTACACAGAGGATTTCAAAGGTAGCAGCTATGATGCTATTACCCTCATTGGTGAATTGAAGACAAGAGTCGAGAAAGAGCTGAAAACAGTTAAGACTCTACATGAGAAACGAAAGCTAGAACGTTTGCTTAAAGCTTGCACAGGCTGGAAGCAGGAAGAGCTTATTGTCGAAGAAGCATAATTACCCCTAAAACGTAGTGTTTATGTATGAATTTGAAAGCGATATAAGGTATGTCAATCTAAAAATAGGTCAGACGTACTATTATGTTCAGTCCACTTTCAGAAATACAGTGTTCACTGTAATGTCTGCACCTTGGACTGGGTGTCCTGTAGATTGTATGCGCTTAACGAAGAGCAACTTCTTCTCAGATAAAGAACGTGCTGAAAATGTATGTTATCTTCTCAATGAAAGATATAAGCTAACTCTGCAAGAAGCCAGAATCAAATTTGGTAGTGTAGATGATGAATACAACGATTTAACAGAATAGGAAGATGATTGAAAAATATGATATGGTTATCTACCCCAGACATCTTTTTGTTGCTATGGAACGAGATAAAGAAGAAGTCAAGGAGAAATTTCTAAATGAAGACGAAGAACCGTTCAGTCTTGAAGATTTACCTACAGACACTACAGATGCCTTCACTTACAAGCTTGTACTTGAAAAAGGCACTCTAGATTATGGTGTTCTAGTCATGCTTACAAAAACAGC
>JAUNWB010000045.1:3952-8543 GCA_030540535.1 Elusimicrobiales bacterium | reverse complement strand
TTTTACAACTCGCCTGCGGCTCGGACAAATAAAATGCTTTTTCCGTACGGAACGGATTTTATAAACAGGTTAAGGCCTGCTTAAACGGCAACGACAGGACGCTTTTTATAAACAGGACGAAGGGCGGTTTTTACACGGCGGATATGTTTACAACAGTGTGCCTCAAGTAAGAGTTTGATGCCTAAAAATAAGGGAGTGGCGGCTCGCCCCTGTGGCCTGCGCGGCATAAAAACTGTATTTATCTTCCCGCCGGACAACTCGGCCTACGCGCCTCGAACAAGTCCGGCAGTTGGATACGATAAATAAGTTTTTATAGACGCCGCCAAAGGCCGTTAAACTACCTTTGCTCAAACAAATAAAATGCTTTCTCCGTACGGAACGGATTTTATAGACGGGTTAAGGCCTGCATAAACGGCAACGGCGGACGCTTTTTATAAGCAGAACGAAGGGCGGGTATCAAATAAGGAAACGAATTTTGTGGGGTATGGGTTGTTCTTTATTCGAGTGCGCCATTCCTAAGCAGTCAAAAGAGCGCGGGCCCTCGCCGGACGGGCAACTTGGGGAGCCTAGCCTCTGGGAGGCTTGCAAACGGGCGGATACCCCCTTGGGCTGTTTCCATCTAATTGGTAGCTACCGTCTATTATTAAGCCCTGGTCAAGGACGCTGCGCGCCGCACCCTGTGGGCCGCCCCTCTGCCACCGGCAAGTCCCTGCGGGCGGCCATACGGGGCTCGTCTGTTCGTAACCGGCGACATGTCTAAAACAGTGTGGCTCAAATAATCAAAAGAGTGCGGTGGGTAAGGGAGGGGCGGCTCGCCCCTTGACTCGTTTTTTTTTTTTGATAACATGGGGATAAATCCAAGTTTAGCGGCATACTTTCATAGCGTCATCCCCGAGTGTTTTTGTCGGGGATCTACTTCTTAAAAAACGACAGATTCCCGAACCCTGCGGGTCGCTTCACATTCGGGAATGACGTAAGTGAGGAAAGCTGCCAAACCCATAATAAGGGGGATATATCCTATGTGTGAAAAAGTCGTCATCCCGGCACGCTGCGCGCCGCCGTCCCCGGAATCTAGGCTGTTTAATAGAAGTTGTAAACCTTATTTAAATCTGGATTCCCGGTTCACGGGGCGCCCCGCAGGGGGCCCGGGAATGACACGGAAAGGTTTTACGCTCATAGAGTTGTTAGTCGTTGTACTCATTATCGGTATTTTATCTGCGGTTGCGCTGCCGCAGTATCAGGTGACGGTGGAAAAATCCCGCCTGTCGCGGAATATCCCTTTGGTGCGAAGCATGAAAAATAATGCGGAAGTATACCGTATGGCGAACGGAAGTTATCCTCCCAATAATAGCGACGCGTTGGCGGATATTGATATTCCCGCAGGGTGCAGCCTTCATTTGGGCGCAGGACAATTAGTTTGCGATACGGGATATTTTGATTTACAAGTGGGCTACGGCAACGCTTCGGAGGCCGTGATGGGTACATCGCGCGGAAGCTCGTCGGGCAATCTAAACGGATATGTGATGTTTTTTGATTATTCCGCTTTCGCGCCGGGGGAACATGAATGTTGGGCGGCTGCTTCCAATAGTACGGCAAACGGAGTGTGTAAATCCATGGGCGGCGTATTAACCCGCAGTTTTAGTTCAGCCCAATACGAAGGCGGTAAAGTAAACGCTTACCGTATGCCTTAGGAAGGAAGGTCTTATTTTTATAAAAAAGGGATATTTGAATCCGCTCTCCCAAGGTTGCGCGTGCGGAAAAGGCTTCTGCTGTTTCTGTAGTGAAAAATAGCCCTTATCCCCTTTTTCCTGCTAAATTGATACAATAAAAGGGATGGCCTTTTACCGCAAGGTAAACGCCGTCCCGATTTTTTATTATAAGGATAATTTATGGCTAGCAATTTGTTGGAAGAACGTATCCCCCCGCAGGCGATTGATGCGGAAATGGCTGTTTTGGGTTCCATGCTTTTGGATGCGGAAGCGGTGGAAACCGCGTTTGAAATTTTAAAGCCCGAACATTTTTATAAAGACGCGCACCAAAAGATTTTTGCGGCCATGAAAAACCTGGTGGACCGCAGCCAGGCGATTGATATCGTTACGCTTTCCGAAGAATTAAAACGCAGCAATCTGCTTACCCAGCTGGGCGGGGAAATTTACCTCACCCAACTGGTGGACAAAGTGGCCACTTCGGCGCACGTAAAGCACTATGCGGAAATCGTATATAAAAAATTCGTTGTGCGCGATTTAATCCGCACTGCCACGGGGCTCGTCCAACGCTGCTATAAAGAGGAAGACGACGACCCGCAAACGCTGATTGACTCCGCCGCCGACCAAATTTATAAACTTAGCCAAAAACAGCGTCTTTCCGGCTTTGTGGCCTCCAAAGATTTAGCCCCCGAAGTGATGGATATTTTGGAAAAAGCCATCCAAAATAAAAATGCCATCCAAGGCGTACCCACCGGGCTCGACGCGTTCGACCACCGCACGGGCGGTTTACGTAAGTCCGACCTTATTATTTTGGGCGCGCGCCCCAGCCAGGGTAAAACCGCTTTGGCGCTTAACATCGCGCACCACGCGTGCGTGGAGTGCAAAATTCCGGTGGCGTTTTTCTCGCTGGAAATGGGCAAACACAGTATTTTTGAACGTATGCTCGGTGCGGCTTCGATGGTGGAAATCCACAAACTGCGCACGGGCTGGTTCGACCGCAGCAAATGGGCCGACCTTACGCGCGAACTGGGCCGCCTGGCTTCCGCCCCTTTCTTTATTGACGATACGTCCGGCATTTCCATTACCGAACTGCGCATGCGGTCGCGCCGGTTGGCCTCGGAACTTAAAAAACAGGGCAAGGAACTGGGCTTAATCGTTATCGATTATTTGCAATTAATCCGCGGCGGCGAACGCCGGGTGGAAAGCCGCCAGCAGGAAGTGTCCGAAATTTCCCGCATGCTTAAAGATTTGGCCCGTACCTTAAACGTGCCGGTGCTTGCTTTGTCCCAGCTCAGCCGTAAGAACGAGGATAAATCCCGCTCCGACAACAAACCCCAGCTTTCCGACTTGCGCGAATCCGGCTCCATCGAGCAGGACGCCGACGTGGTGGCCCTTATTCACCGCGACTGGTATTATAAACGCGACGATGAATCCCTCAAAAATAAAGCCACGCTGATTATCGCCAAACAGCGTAACGGCCCGGTGGGGGACATCGACCTTGCGTTCTTCGGCGAATACGCGCTGTTTACCAACCCCGCGCCGGAACATATGGAAGTCGCCCAGGATATGGGCGGCGATACGGTGATGATTCCGGAGTAACGTATGACCATGCCGATTTTACGTCCTACCGTTGCCGAAGTGGATTTGAAAAAAATGGCCCGCAACTTGCACAAAGTGCGCGAGCGGGTGGGGAACGTCAAAATTTTAACGCTGTTAAAAGCCAACGCGTACGGCCACGGAGCCGTGCCCGTGGGGCTTTATTTGCAGGAAAACAACCTGTGCGATTTTTTTGGGGTAGCGTCGGTGGAAGAAGGCCTTGTACTGCGCGAAGCGGGCGTTACGCTTCCCGTTCTGGTGCTTGGCAGTATCTATCCCTTTGAAGCGTTTGAGTACGCCATTAAAAACGATTTGGCGATTACCATCGCCAGCCAGGCCGCGGCGGACGCAGTGTGCAAAATCGCCGCCAAAGTGGGCAAAAAGGCGCTCTGCCACGTCAAACAGGATACGGGCATGGGCCGTATCGGCACCCGCCGGGCCAATGTGTTCGGCGTAATTGAAACGCTTGCCAAAAACCCGAACGTAATTTTGGACGGACTCTATACCCATTTATCCAGCGCGGACACGGACCCGGCTTTACCGAAGAGCAGGTGGGCTACTTCCGCGATACGCTGACGAACGTCAAACTCCACGGGATTCATATTAATCACGTGCATATGGCCGCTTCGCCCGGTGTGGCGGCGCGGACGGATATTTATTTTGACATGGTGCGCCCCGGCCACGCGGCGTTTGGGCTGGACGAGGGGTACGAACCCGTTTTGTCTTTTAAAACGCGCGTGGTGTACGTAAAAGACGTTCCCGCCGGAAGCAGTATCAGCTACGGGCGCAGTTTTATCGCCCAAAAAGCGATGAAAGTGGCCACGCTCCCCGTCGGATACGGGGACGGATATTTGCGGGCGTTTTCCAACAAGGCCGAAGTGTTGATTAAAGGCAAACGGCGGCGCGTGTTGGGAAACGTAACCATGGATATGATGAGGGTGGATATTACGGACGCGCCGGAAGTGTCCGTGGGGGACGAAGCCGTCTTGGCGGGCCGCCAGGGGGATGAAGAAATCACCTGGGCGGAACTTGCCCAAAAAGCCGGCACCATTGATTACGAACTGTGTACTCTCCTTATGCCGCGCGTGCCGAGGATTTATAAAAAATAATGTTTACCGCAATCGGCAAATTTATGACCAATATGTTTACCCAGGTGGGCGGAGCGGCCGCGATGGTGCGCTCGTCCGTGTTCTGGTTTACGCATTCCCGGTTTGAATTTCACCAGGCGGCGCAGCAGAGCGTAACCATCGGCGTGGAATCGTTGGGCGTTACGGCGCTGACGAGCTTAT
>JAUNWB010000045.1:0-3942 GCA_030540535.1 Elusimicrobiales bacterium | reverse complement strand
GGGATGGTGCTTGCGCTTCAGGCAGGTAACACGATTGGCAACATTTTCGGCGAACCGATTTTTGTGGGTACGATTGTTACGTTTTCGCTCATCCGCGAACTGGGCCCCGTGCTGACGGCAGTAGTTGTTTCCGGCCGGGCGGGCGCGGCGGTGACGGCGCAAATCGGCACCATGGCCGTTACGGAACAGATTGACGCGCTGTACACCTTGGGCACCAATCCCATCCGCTATTTGGTGATTCCGCGCATGTTCGGCTTTCTGCTCACCATGCCCGTCCTTACGCTTTTTTCCAACCTGTTCGGCGTTATCGGCGGGTATTTGGTGGCGATGTACGCCTTGGGCGTGCCCGGCGAAGTGTATATGACCGACATCACCACATTTATGGACGTGGATGACTTTTTGCACGGATTTATCAAATCGTTTGCGTTTGCGTTTATGGTGGCCACGGTGTGCTGTTATAAAGGCATCAGCACGCGCGGCGGCGCTGAAGGGGTGGGTAAATCCACCACCGGCGCGGTGGTTACCACCATTGTGCTTATTTTAGTGTTGGACTATTTTTTAACCGCCATTTTGACGGCGTTCGGGATTTAACATGATTAAAATCGTGGACCTTAAAAAAAGTTTCGGCCCCAAAGAAGTCCTGCGCGGGGTGAACCTGACGATTGAAGAAGGCAAAACCACCTGCATTCTGGGCGGATCCGGCTCGGGCAAAAGTACGCTTATCAAGTGCTTAATCCGGCTGGAGGATTCCACCAGCGGGGAAATTATCGTAGACGGAAAAGACATCACCAAAATCCACAGCGAAATCAAACTCGCCGCCATCCGCCGCCATTTCGGCTATTTGTTCCAGGAAGGCGCGCTTTTCGATTCGATGAGTGTGGGCGAAAATGTTGCATTCGGGCTTAAATACTTAACCGATACGCCGCTAAGCGAATATCCCAAAATCGTCAAAGAAAAACTGGCGCTTGTGGGTTTAAAAGATGTGGAACATTTAAATCCCAGCGAACTTTCCGGCGGTATGAAAAAACGCGTTTCGCTCGCGCGCGTGCTGGCCGTGAACCCCAAAGTAATTTTGTACGACGAACCCACCACCGGCCTGGACCCGATTATGTCCGACATTATCAGCGATTTGATTATCGATTTAAAATCCAAACTCGGCGTAACTTCGGTGGTTATTACGCACGATATGCACTCCGCTTTTAAAATTGCGGATTACATTGCTTTTTTGTACGAAGGAAAAATTTTACTCTACGGTACGCCCGAAGATTTCCGGAAAACGGACAACCCGTACGTAAAGCAGTTTGTGGAAGGCAGCAGTCATGGGCCTATCCAAATGAAATTAAAAAAAGATTGATTTTTAAGCGTTTTTGGGCTCTTTTTCATTTTTTTGCTTGCTCGCGTATTTTTTAATACGCTTCTCCGCAAAGAAAATGCAAAAACCGCCACAAAAACATTAAAAATCAGAGAGCCGTCTGACGTTATTGGTGGAAACTTGTTTTTATTTACTTGCGTATTTTTAAATACGCTTCATCGTAAAGAAAATCTAAACTTTCCACAAAAATATCGAAAATTTCTGTTGCAGTGTAACGTAAAAAGCAAGGCGGTTCTAATGGCCGCGATAAAGAAAAATTTTTTATTTTAATATAAGGATATTATCATGAAACCAGAAACCAAATTAGGTATTTTCACCGTATTGGGGCTTATCGTATTCGGCTTCTCGCTTTATTTTTTAGGCGGATTTTCCGTTACGCGTTCGTACGATTTGAACATTAAATTTGCCGATGTTTCCGGCCTGCCCGTCAAAGCGCCCGTCAAACTTTCGGGCGTGGAAGTGGGGAAAGTAAAACAAATCAAAATCGAAAACGGGGACGTGATTGTCGTCGCCCAGATTAACGAATCCGTCGCCATTCATCCCGGCGCGCGGTTTTCCGTGGTGATGACGGGTATCATCGGTTCCAAATACTTAAAGGTGGAACAGGGCGATACGATACTCGCCGCCTACAGACCCGGCGCATATATCGACGGCGTAAACGAGCTGCCCATGGACGCGATGATTACCCAAACCATGGCCAGCATTAAAGATTTTGTGGACAGCGTAAATAACCAGGGCGCGTTTGGGGACCAGCTGAACCAAACCATGACCGAAGTCCGCCAGCTTTCCGCCAATTTGAACCAGCTCGTGGCTTCCATGAAGCCGTACTTAACCCGTTCCGCCCAAAACCTGGATGACTTAACCGAACGGCTGGACGCGCTTTTGGCCGGTATTGAACAGGGCCAGGGCGTCATCGGCGGGCTTATGAAAGACGAGCAGATGAAACAGGACGTAAAAGAAAGCGTTACCAATTTAAAAGAAACGATGAGCGAAGTCAAAACGTTTGTGGGCAAGATGAGCCGCTTCCGCGTGTACTGGGATTACGACTTCTTCTATATGCCGGACTCCGGCCTCGCCACCAGCGACCTCGCGCTTGAAATCTATCCGTCCAGCGGCTACACGTTCTACCGCGCGGGTATCGCCAACATCGGCAACGAAGACGACAGCCTGGATTCCAAAGATTACCTGGAAAAGAACAAGTTTGACGTCCGCTTCGGCCTCTACAACAAGTGGGCCACCGTTTCCGCCGGTTTAATCCGCGGCGCGGGCGGCGTGGCGCTGGAACTCAAACCGTTCTACGATAAAGAATTTTTGGAACGCTTTACGTTTACCGGGGAATTTTCCGATTGGGGCCGCGACCGCGTGATTAATGACCGCCTGTTTAACAAACCCAACCTGTCGTACGGGGTGGACTTCCGCTTTAACCGCTTCTTCTCCGTCGGCGCGTGGAGCCGCGACGTGTTGGAAACCAATGATTTTGCCGTCAAAGCCAACATCTCGTTTAACGACCAGGACATCTCGTCCTTCTTCGGATTGGCGACCATGGCGCGTTAAGGGGTTTTATGAAATTTAAAACGGTTTTTGTCTGCCAGAAATGCGGTTACGAAGCCCCCAAATGGGCGGGCAAGTGCCCGGATTGCGGGGAGTGGAACTCGCTTGTGGAAGAAGTAAAACAGCAGGAGAGCAAAAAGGCTCCCGCGCGCACGCGCAGTTTTACGGATTTTTCGTCCGAAATCGTGAAACTTTCCGAAAGCAAAGCCGTTAAAGAGCCGCGCATTGAAACCCATATTTCTGAGTTTGACCGCCTGCTCGGCGGCGGACTTGTGAAAGGCCAGCTGTCCCTCTTGGCGGGTGCGCCGGGCATTGGCAAGTCTACGCTTATGCTGCAGGTGGCGGCGGAACTGTCTAAAAATTTAAAAGTATTATATATCTCCGGTGAAGAAAGCATCAGCCAAATTTCCGGCCGCGCTGCTCGGCTGGGCGTAAAAGGCGATAACATCTTTTTACACTGCGAAACAGACGTGCAAAAAATCGTGGAGTCGGTGCAAAACGTAAACCCGGACGTGCTGATTTTGGATTCCATCCAAACCGTCTATCACCCGGAATTTTCTTCTTCCGCCGGAACCGTGGCGCAGGTGCGCGAATGCACCAGCGAACTCGTCCGCCTGTGCAAACCCAAAGGCATTATTACGTTTGTGCTTGGCCACGTGACGAAAGACGGCGAACTCGCGGGCCCGAAAATTCTGGAACATATGGTGGACTGCGTGCTGTATTTCGATACGGAAAAAGACAACGTTCTGCGCCTCTTGCGCCCGCATAAAAACCGTTTCGGTTCCACGGGTGAAATCGGCTTGTTTAAAATGACGGGCCACGGGCTCGAATCGGTGGAAAACGCCAGTGAATACTTTGCGCAAACCTCGCGCGACCGTGCGTTAAAAGGACGCGCGTATTCCTTGGCGCTGGAGGGCTCCCGCCCGATTTTAACCGAAGTCCAGGCGCTTGTTTCTCCCACGCGCTATCCGTTCCCGCGCCGCGTGGCCACGGGGGTGGATTTGAACCGCTGTTTAATG
>JAUNWB010000044.1:3893-8581 GCA_030540535.1 Elusimicrobiales bacterium | reverse complement strand
TGCGGCCGACTAGCCCGCACAATCTAAAGCGCCATTAACAAATCAGGCAAACTTCTATGGTGTCATTCTAATCTGTACGGCATTGAAATAACGACTGTACTTACCTTCTATAATTCGCAGAACGGGCAGAAAGTGTTTTTCTGCCCGTTCTTGCTTATTGGCCGCCTAAATTAAGGTTGCGTCATCCCGTAAGGTTGTAGTACGGGATCTCGCTGTTGCGAAACGATAGATTCCCAATAGAAACATTCGGGAATGACGAAAGAATGCCGGCGGCCAAAATCAAGGGTAAAGCATCCGCTATGTTATTCTGCTCTGCACGGCGAGTTTCTTTTGGCCGACGCCATCCTTGTCTTTCACGGTGTTTTTTGGTACCATAAGCCTATGTCTTTCCTTTCGGAAAGAAACTTCACAAGGAGATTACAGCATGAAAAGACTCGCAGTATTAGGTGTTGTATTGGGCGTTTTATTTGGTTTCGCCGCTTCCGCCCAAGCGGAAGGTATTACAGCCGGCACGCAGCTCGTTAACGGTTATTTAGGCGGGGCGGCCCCGTTGCAGGATGCCGGACTGGGCGATGTATATTATCACGACGGAGCTTATACCTTTCGTGTGAATGATTTGGACTGGGGCGACGCCGGCGTAACGTTTGGTGCGTCTTATTTGTATTTTCTGAATGATTATTTCGGTTTGGGCGGGGAAGTCAGCGGTTCCGTATTTGGCGAAGCTGAATACGACACATACTCCGTTGCGGGACACTCTACCATTAAATCTTCTATGAACACTGTTAATGCTATGGCGGTGGGCCGCGTAAACGTCAATCCCCAAAGCCGCGTTCGCGTCTATTTCCCGTTTGGTTTGGGTTTAACTTCCGCGAAAGGCAAAATTAAACTCGACACTCCTATGGGTGACGATTCCACCGACGGCACGACGACTTCGTTCGGCTATTTTGTCGGCGCGGGCGTGGAAGCTGATTTGGGACAGAGCAACTGGGTACTCGGCGGCGAAATCCGCTATCAAGGTTTCCAGTTTGATACCGCCAAATATGATATCGATGGTATTTCCGGCAAAGAAGACTACAGCTATCTGTCGTTCATGGCTAAAGTCGGTTACAAATTCTAAGTTAGGTTGTACTGAATCAAAACCCCTGCTCAGCCGAGTGGGGGTTTTTTGTTTGCGGCCTCTGTGGGGAAGGCCTTGATTTGTTTTTTTTTTTTGATAAATTGGAAGTATGTCTAAAACTTATCAACAATCATTTTCCGATATAAAAACCGCCGGATTTACGCTGATAGAGCTGTTAGTTGTGGTTTTAATTATCGGTATTTTATCAGCGGTGGCGCTGCCGCAGTACGAGCGTGCGGTGATGAAAACACGCGTTATGTCGCTTATGCCCATACTGCGCGCAATTAATGACGCCCAGCAGCGGTACTATATGGCAAACGGAGCGTATACTATTTCGTTTGACGATTTAGATATTTCTCTTCCGTCCGGTGCGACGATTTCCCGCGCGGCGGACAAAGAAGTTTTTTCTTATGAAAATTGGGAATGTCTGCTTTGGCACGGTGCGGCGGATGATATGAAGAGTTATTCCGCATATTGCAATTCAAAGCAGTCCGGCAGTCCGAAGTTGGAAAAATATTACAGCAGGGATAATTTTATTTGTTGGGCCGCGGCGGTCGGAAGTAAGGATTATCGTTTGTGTCAGGCGATATCGAATCGTCAGGAGCCGACTTCTACAGGACGTGCCGGGTTCGGTTTTGCTTTTAAATAAATAAAAACCCCGCTCGAAAGAGCGGGGTTTTCTTTTGCCGTAAAACTTATTTTTTCTTTTGGTCTTTCAAGGCCAAGTAGCCCATCAAACGGTAAATTAACTTAGAGGTGTTAAATTCCGTAATCGGGTCGGCTTTGCGCTGGCAGGCTTCCACCACGTCCACGGCCACGATGTTTTTATGTTTGATGACTTCGCGGAACAAGTCCAGCGCTTCATACCACATAAATCCGCCGGGCTGCGGCGTCCCCGTGGCGGGGATGACGGACGGGTCGAAACCGTCCACGTCGATGGTGATGTACACCGTGTCGGTCAGTTTTTTTAGCACCTGCGGGATAAGTTTATTAATATCCCGGTTTTCGTGCATTAAAAACGTGGTTACTTTACCCGCGTTGCAATACTGCTTTTCTTCGCTCGCTACGCTGCGGATACCCACCTGCACTACGGGTACCTGGCGGGAAGCCGGGTACAGCGCGCAGGCGTGGCTTTTGGGCGTGCCTTCAAACGTCTCGCGCAGGTCGGCGTGGGCGTCAAAATGCAGAATGCTCAAATTTTTGTATTTTTCGATATACGGCTGGGCCAAAGCCTGGGTGACCGTATGTTCGCCGCCGATGTAGAACGGAACGGCTTTGTATTGCATCAGGTTGCGCACGGTTTTGTCGATGTTTTTAAACACCGTGTTCGTGGAACCTTTGCAGTTGACGGCCGGCTGCGTGTTAATGCCTAATTCCCAGGTTTCGGTTTTGGTTTCTTCGTCCCAAAGTTCGATTTGGGTGGAGGCTTCAATAACAGCGGCGGGGCCTTTGGCGGTACCGTGTCCGTAGCAGACCGTTTTTTCAAACGGTACGGGCACTACCACGAATTTACAAAGGGGCAGAGAGCTGTATTTGCTCTCTAGCCCCATAAACTTATCGGTTTGTACGTTGTCGCTCACAATGTTACCGTGATAACTTTTATTTCACGAATACGGCGGCGGCCACAACGGTGGTCCACATACCCTCTACGCAGATGGCGGATTGGGTGATGTTGGTCGTGCGGACGATTTTACCGCTCATTTTCCAGATTTCTTCTTTCTGGTCCCAAGTGGTGTTGTTGTCAAACTCAATACCCAAGGTGGTAGAAAGCATGAGCGCGGCCAAGTCTTCGGCGTAGTCGCCGGCTTGTTTGTCGGTTTCGCCGAAGCTGTGATGCTCGGAAATATAACCGTGGGTTTTTTTGTTTTCTTTCGGAATAGCCAACCCTACGGAAGCCGAAATCAAGCGGCGGTATTCGTTGCTCGTGTTTCTGCTGATGACGCAGTGCAGAATCTGGCCCGGGTGCAATTCTTTCAGCCCTTTGGAAACCGGGACGGTTTTGCAGCCGGGAGGGAAAATGCTGGACACAGGCACCAAGTTAAAGCTGGCGATTTTGGCGTCTCTCAACGCTTCTTCAAAGCTCGCGAGTTTTTCTTTGTGTCTGCCGATTCCTTTGGTAAGGAATATCTCTTTGGGTACAAACGCTTCGTACATTGTTATTTTTCCACTAATTCCTTGATGTGAATTAATATAATATAAATTATAACAAATAACAAAGAAATTCTTTATAGTTTGTTACAATTTTTTTAGTCCGGCCGCATAAGTTCCGCTTACGCGGACAACCGGTACAATAAAGTGTATTATATTAGTATGAAAAAAACAAAGATAATTTTATGCGCGGCGGCGATGTTTGCCGCTGTGGGGGGAAACTGTATGGCAGATATGTTTGAAAACGGCGTTTTGCATTTTAATTATAAAGCGGAAGAATTGGCGCCTATCGAGGCCGCCGCCCGCGCGCAGCTGGAAAAAGATTTAGCGGCCTTAATCGCCATTCCCGCCGAAAGCCGCACATTTGACAATACCATTATGGGCTACGAACGCGCGTTTGACAATTACGGCAACGCGCTTGGCATGAGCGGGTTTTTATCTTACGTTTCCACCGATAAAAACTTTCGCGACGCGGTACACGATTTGGAAATGAAAACCAGCCAGTACATGGTGGACGTCGCCACCCGGCGCGACGTATACAAAGCCATCCGCGAATATACCGACACCAACCCGAAGCTGGACCCGGTGCAGGCCAAACTCGTCAAAGAAATGCTGATCGGTTTTAAAAACAGCGGTATGGAACTTAACGACGAAGATTTGGAAAAATTTAAAGCCCTTAATAAAGAAAAAGCCGAATATATTATTAAGTTTGATAAAAACATCCAGGAATATAAAGACCCCTTGGCCGTTACGCGCGAGCAGTTAAACGGTTTGGGCGAAGATTATATCGGCAAGCTGGAAAAAACGGATGACGGCAAATACCTCGTCACGCTGGACTACCCGGACTATGTTCCCTTTATGTTAAACGCCGAGGACGAATCCGCCCGCCGCGAACTGGAATATAAATACAACCGCCGCGGCGGCGAAGAAAACGTGGCCCTTTTGGAAAAAACGCTCGGCCTGCGCCGCCAAATCGCGCAGCTTTTGGGGTATAAATCGCACGCTGATTTGCGTCTGGAAAACCGCATGGCCAAAAACCCCAAAACCGTCATGACGTTTTTGAAAGATTTGCAAAAGAAACTAAAACCCATGGGCAAAAAAGAAGATAAAGAAATGATTGCCTACAAAAACGAAAAGTCGGGCAAAAATTCCCGCACTTTATATCCGTGGGAAAGCGGTTACTGGAGCAACAAATACCGCAAAGAAAATTTGTCTTTGGACAGCGAAAAAATTAAAGAATACTTCCCGTCCCAGGTAGTTATCGACGGCATGCTGGATTTATTCGGCGGCGTGTTCGGCATTACGTTTGAACCGGCCGATATCCCCACCTGGCACCCAGACGTAAAAGCGTTTAAAATTAAAGACGCCGCTTCCGGCGAACTCGTTTCCTACTTTTACATGGACCTTTACCCGCGCGAAGGCA
>JAUNWB010000044.1:0-3883 GCA_030540535.1 Elusimicrobiales bacterium | reverse complement strand
TGGCGATTGTGGCCAATATGAATAAACCGTCGGCCGATACGCCGTCGCTTTTGAAACACGGCGAAGTGGAAACGCTGTTCCACGAGTTCGGCCACGTGCTGCACAATGCGCTTACGAAGTCTAAATATTCCGCGTTTTCGGGCACCAGCGTCAGCGGGGATTTTGTGGAAGTCCCCAGCCAAATGCTCGAACGCTGGGCATGGGACCCGCAGGTGCTTAAAAAAATCAGCAAACATTATAAAACGGGTGAGCCGCTGCCGGACGATTTGATTACCCGTATGATTGCGGCCAAAAATTTCGGTGCGGGCGGAGCCTATTTGCGGCAGAACTTTTTTGCCCAGTATGATATGACGCTCCACACCGCGGACAAAACGCCCGATTCCACCAAACTGTATTTCGATTTAACCAAAAAAGTGCGCGGGCTCCCGCTTACCAAACACACCATTCCGCAGGCGTCGTTCGGCCACATTATGGGCGGCTACGATGCGGGGTATTACGGGTATTTATGGTCGGAAGTGATTGCGGAAGATTTTTTCAGCGAATTTAAAAAACACGGTATTTTTAACCCCGAAACGGGCCTCAAATTCCGCCGCGAAGTACTGGAAAAAGGCGGCACCGTGGAAGAAGAAGACATGGTCAGAAACTTTTTAGGCCGCCCCGCCGAAAACGGGCCGTTTTTGCAGTCCATCGGCCTTACCAAGGAGAATTAACACATGAGCGTTGTCATCGGTATTGACGTAGGCGGTTCCACCACCAAAATCGTAGGTTACTCGCATGAAGGGAAACTCGTTTCCATGTTAAAAGTGGAAGCGGCCGACCCGCTGACTTCGGCGTACGGCGCACTCGGAAAGTTTATCAACGAAAACGGCCTGGCGTTAAAAGACGTAAAACAAATTATTTTAACGGGCGTCGGCGCGTCTTTATTTAAAAAAGACATTTACGGTATTCCCACCTCCACGGTGGACGAATTTAAAGCCATCGGGCTGGGCGGCCTGGCTCTTTCGGGCAAGAAAGAGGGGCTGATTGTCAGCATGGGCACGGGTACGGCGTTTGTACGCGCCGGAGCCGGCGGCATCCGTCACATCGGCGGGTCCGGCGTCGGCGGCGGGACGGTACTCGGCCTGTGCAGTAAATTAAGCGGCGCTACGGCCTTTAAAACGGTGGAAGAACTGGCCGAAAAAGGCTCGTTAAAACGCGTGGATTTAAATATCGAAGACATCAGCAAAGGCGTTATCGCCACGCTGTCGCCCGACACCACGGCGTCTAACTTCGGCAAAATGGAAGACGGCGCCACGGCGGAAGATTTAACGCTCGGCGTGCTTAACATGACGTTCCAAACCATCGGCATGATGGCCGTATTCGCCTGCCGCAATGACGATATGAAAGACGTCATCGTCACTGGCACGCTTACGCAGGTGCCTTTTGCCAAAAAAGTGTTTCAGGCCTTACGCAAAATGCACGGCGTGAATTTTATCATTCCCAAAAACGCCATTTACGCCACGGCCACGGGAGCCGCTCTTTCGTACTTGCACCACAACGGGAAAAAACATGGCGGCAGATAAAAATTCTTATAAAAAATCCAGTTTCGGCCCGGCGTTTTTATTTTTGGAAAAACACCGGCGCGAAGCGCTCGCCGATTATTACGAATTTTGCCGCCGCATGGATGACATCGCCGATGAGCCGGACGTGCAAAACCCGGCCGGAGAGCTTGATTTTTGGGCGGCCGAAATCGCCCGCGTGTACGCTGGCAGGCCGGAAACGGATTTAGGCAAGCGGCTGCTTTTGCACGTGCGGGAATTTGGCATTACGCAGGACCGTTTTTTAATGCTGATTGACGGCATGCGCGCCGATTTGCGCGGCCAAACCTATGCCACGTTTGAAGAATTGGACGGGTATATATACCGCGTTGCGGTGGTGGTGGGGCTCGCCACGCTTGATATCTTGGGCGTCAAAGGGCCGGAGGCGGACGCGCTCGCCAACGAATTGGGCGGCGCGGTCCAGCTGACCAACATCATTCGGGACGTACCGGACGATTCTTTGTTAGGCCGCGTGTATCTGCCGGAAGAATTACTGGCGCGCCACGAGCTTACCCGGCAGGATATTTTGGCCGGGCGGAGCGTGGAACGTTTGTCCCGCGCTCTCGCGGAAACGGCAGCCCGCGCGCAAAAGCTGTATGCGCGCGCGTTTGAACGGATGAAAGAATTTCCCCGCCTTAAAATGCTGCCCTGCCGGATGATGGGGTATGTATATTTTTCAAATCTTGCTAAAATAAGAAAAACGGGTTTCCGTTTTATGCGTCCGGTTAAATTAACCAAAGCCGAAAAATTGCAAGGAGTTTTACATGCGTTGTTTAAAACCGTTTTCCGTTAGTTTGCTATGCGCTTTGTGCGCGGGTTCCGCTTTGGCCGCGCCGGAAACGATGACGGCCTGCCTGGAACAGGGCAAAAAAGCGTATGCGGATAAGCAGGTATCGCAGGCGAAAGATATTTTTGTACGTTGCGTAAAAATTAATCCGGCCGACGAGCAGGCCCAGCTGTCGCTGGCGGGCGCTCTCGTAACGCTGGACGATTTGGACGGCGCCGAAAAAGCCTTTTCGGTCGCGCTTTCCAAGATGAAACGTACGTCGCCTTATTTGTCTTATACTTATTCCATGCTGGGGGATATTGCGCTCAAACGCCGCCAAAATAAAGAGGCGCTTGCCTTGTACGGCAAATCGCTTGAGATTAATGCGGCCAACGTCAATTCCCTGGTGGGTAAGGGCGTGATCTTGGAATACCAGGGCGACAAGCTGGGCGCGTCGGACTTTTACCGCTCCGCCTTGGCGGTGGAACCGCTCAATTTGGTGGCGCGCAAACGTCTGGTTAATTTGGAACCCGAATATATGACGGACGCCGAAATCCTGGCCGCGCTCAAACAGCGTTACGCCGTCAAGCCGGAAGTGAAAGAACTTTCACCCGAAAACCGCACGCTGTTTGCGGCCATTCACAAGGCGGAGCAACGCCGCGGGATTGATTATTTAAAGAATAAATATCCCAAGGTTCCGGCCGAATTTATTGTTACCATCAACAAAAAAACGGAATTTGAACGCGAAATGCTGACGCTTACCGGATATACCGCGCTCCAAAAACATATCGGGCAGGATGCGCTGGGCGTGTTCCAACGGGCGGGCGTGCCGATTAAAGACGTATTTGCCCTGCGCAATACCAAAGGCGAAAAAGTGTTTAAGGAAGATAGCACCCTTACCGACGCCGGTTTTACTGTCTATACCGAAGCGCTCCAAAACCGCAAAACGTTCTTACTGCCGCACGAAGCCTTGCCGCCCACCCCGCAATATATGGCGCAGGTTTCCATGCGGGAAAAGGAACTCAAAGAAGCGGGATATATCGAAATTTCGCGCGCGGAATTTAAAATGCTTGAAACCCAAACGCGCTGTTCCGAAGACACCCTGCGCGAAAAACTAGGCGTTTACGTGTTGCCTATTACCAAAAATACGCGGCGTTATTTTGTATTTACGCGCACGCCGAAGGACCCGCTCAAAGGCGTGCCGTATTATTATTTAATGGCCGCACACGCGAAGCGTAACCCTAAAATTAAGGTGCCGCGCAACTCGCTGATTGAAGGTTACGCGCAGTATGGATATACGGTGTGTTTGGACGACGGCAACTTATTACAATAGTCGGCCGATAAGTTTTCAATAAAAAGGAACGGCATTAAAACCGTTCCTTTTTTTATGTATTGTTGTTACCTGACTTATTTCCCTGCTCTTCGTCCTGCTGTTGCCGTTTATGCAGGCCTTAATCCTGTTTATAAAACGCCTCAAGGCGGAAGAACGTTTTTATTTGTTCGAGCGGAGCGAGTTGTAAAAACGTCCGCCGAGAGTGCG
>JAUNWB010000043.1 GCA_030540535.1 Elusimicrobiales bacterium | reverse complement strand
GTGTTTTTCGTTCATAATATCGATAATGCGCTGGAAAAGCAGGAACGCGCTGTGCCCTTCGTTAATGTGGAAAACGGTGGGTTTAATGCCCATGGCCTGCAGCGCTTTTACGCCGCCGATACCGAGGACCACTTCCTGGCGGATGCGGTTTTCGCGGTCGCCGCCGTAGAGTTTTTCGGTAATGGCGCGCTGGGCGGGGGTGTTTTCCTGCAGGTTGGTGTCTAACAGATAAAGGGAGGTGCGTCCCACGGGTACGCGCCAGATGCAGGCTTTGACGGTTTCCGCGCCGAGCGGAATATCTACGGTGATTTCGTTGCCGTTGGCGTCGGTCACGCGGGTGACGGGCATATGGGCCCAGTCGTTATCCGGGTATTCTTCGTTCTGCCAGCCTTCGCGGTTGAGTACCTGCTGTACGTAGCCTTGTTTGTAGAAAAGGCCTACGCCGATAATCGGCATACCGAGGTCGCTGGCGGATTTCATGTGGTCGCCCGCGAGCATCCCCAGGCCGCCGGAATAAATCGGCAGCCCTTCGCCGATGCCGTATTCCATCGAGAAGTACGCCGCCAACAGATTTCCGTTTTCGCGGCGATGCTGCTGGTACCAGGTTTGCGGATTGTTTTTGTAGTTATAGTAGGCTTCTTTAACTTGGTTTAAATTGTTGACGAAGGTTTCGTCTTTGCTGAGTTCTTCAAAGCGTTTTTGCGGCACACAGCCCAAAAACCATTTCGGGTTGCGTTTGGCGGCGGTCCACAGTTTGGGGTCTACCTGTACGAAAAGCAGGATGGCCTGCCAGTTCCAGGTGAACCACATGTCATTGGCCAACTCTTCCAAAAACTTGATGTTTTCGGGCAGGTTGGGCTGTACGTTAAAGGAATGGATTTTCATTCAATTTCTCCCCTGTCAAAATATATATTCAGATTATATAAAATTCGGAGTTTTTACTGTATGGAAAAATGGAGTAGAAAAAATCCGCCTTCCCGTCCGGGAAAGCGGATTTTGTAAAAAGTGCGTCTGTTTAAAGGACCGCGCTTAAAATAACGAAGTACGCAATCATCAGCGCAAGGCCCAGGCCGAAAGCGGCTTTGGCCCATTCTTTGCTTTTAATACCCAGTTTGCTGGCGCAGATGATGTTGGGAATGTTGCCCGGAATCAGCATGCCGCCGGAAACGATTAAGCTCATTAACAGGAACGTCAGTGTGCGGGTGCTGATGTCCGGCGTTACTTCGATGGCGGCCAGGGTGGCGTTGTCCAGAACCGCGGAGAGCATGTTAATCCAGTACAGCCAGTTGGCCGACAGGTGCGAAATGGTTTGCATGGCAAGCGGTTTTAAGCCGTCGCCTAAGAACACAAGGGCCATGACGAACAAATACACTTTGGCCGCGCGCCCGACAATGCTTTTGACGGAGTGTTCGTCCGCGCCTTCTTTTACGCCGGGAGCGTGGCAGATGGGGCATTCGCGAAGCGAACTGGCCATGCCGGACATAAACAAAATGCCGCCAAGCACGAACCAGCCCAAATGGTCGATTAAAAAGAAGAAATCGGCGTTATGCGGTTCGCCCGCCAGTTTGGAGAGTACCACGGTACCCAGCGGCTCGCCGATAGAGGTCAGCACCGCGCCCATACCGATGGAGAAACACGAAAACGTGACGAGTTTAATGCGCCCTTTGCGTTCCAGCGGCAGCATGACGGCCACTTCGGCCAAAATAAGCGCGGCGATGATGGCCGTAATCAAGCTGGAGGTGATTCCCAGCAGAAATACGATTAAAAACAGCGTCCAGCGCAGGCCGATTTTTTTAACGGCCCAATGCGTCAAATGCTGAATGTTTTTGTTAAATTTGCGGAATAAAAGCCCCGCGATAAGCACGGCCAGCGTGATTTTAATCGGGTCCTCAAGCGCGGTCAGCACCAGGTGTCCGCTCCACATTTTCGATACGGTTACGGCAAACGCACCGCACAAAAACAGGAACGCTTCCAGGTTCTCTTCCACTTTGTGGACGGTCAGCGGCAAAAACAGCACTACCGCAATCAGCGACGATAATAACACCGTCTGTAACGTCGTTAATTCCATACACCCCCCTTTGTCCGTCCGGCGGCCGGACGGAGATATAAAAAAACGTCCCGTACGAGATTCGAACTCGTGATCTCCGCCTTGAGAGGGCGGCGTCCTGGACCACTAGACGAACGGGACTTATATTCTTATTTTATCATATTAATTACCAAATTGGATACCGCCGCGGAGGTGGTCTTTTTGGGTGGGCCTTGACCCGTTTTTTTTTTTGATAACATGGGGATAATTCTGAGTGGTGGGGGAATATGTCCTATGTATCAAAATACTGTCAATCCGGCACGCTGCGCGCCGCCGGAGCCGGAATCCAGGCCGTTTAATAGAAGTCGTAAACCTTATTTAAATCTGGATTCCCGGTTTACCCTGCGGTGCCCGGGACAGACTCGGAAAGGTTTTACGCTTATAGAATTATTAGTTGTCGTTTTAATTATCGGTATTTTGGCGTCCGTGGCGCTGCCGCAATACCAAAAGGCGGTATCTAAAAGCCGGTATGTACAGGCGATGGCGTTGGCGGATGCCGCGGCAAAAGGCGCGATGCTGTATAAGATGGCGAACGGGTCTTACCCCACTTCGCTGGAAGATTTGGATATTACGCTGCCCGGTACGTTGTCGGCAAATAAAAAAGATGTTTCTGTTAATGATTATCGCTGCCATTTATATATGGGGGAACATGCGTTGGATTCTGTTCTGTGCAGCCGGGGCGCAGAAACGGATTCCCAATATATAGGGTATCGCGTTGCGTTGGACGGCGTCAGGGACGGTCAGCGTTTTTGTCTGGCAAAGAGCGGAAACCAAACGGCGGCGAATTTGTGCGTGTCAATGGGAGGAAAAGATCCGTTTGACAACGGCCGAGGCGTAATGCACTATCGGTTGTAGGATCTTTTTTATGATTTTTGAGCCCGGGTAAACGCCCGGGCTTTATTATATGTAGGAACGGGGCTAAAATGCTAAAATATAATAAATATCCGCTTTTTATCATATCCCAAGGAGTATTACTATATGGAAATCGGCATCGTAGGCTTGCCCAACGTGGGCAAATCCACCCTTTTTAACGCGCTTACCTGCGCGGGTGCGGAAGCCAGCAACTATCCGTTCTGTACCATCGAACCCAACGTGGGAATCGTCCCGATCCCGGACAAACGGCTGGATAAACTGTTCGAAATGTTTAAACCGCCCAAGAAAACCGCCGCTTTCATTAAATTTGTGGATATCGCGGGTATCGTCAAAGGCGCGAGCCAGGGCGAGGGCCTCGGCAACAAATTTTTAGCCAACATCCGCGAAGTGGACGCCATTATCCATGTCGTGCGTCTGTTTGACGACGACAACGTCACCCACGTGATGAACTCCGTCGACCCCTTGCGCGATATCGATATCATCAATACCGAACTTATGCTGGCCGACCTCGAAAGCGCGACCAAAATATGCGACCGCTTGGGTTCCAACGCCAAAAGCGGCAAGAAAGAAGCCGTCGCCGCGTGGGAACGCATGAAAGAAATCAAAGCCGCGTTGGAAAACGGCAAGCCTGTCAGCTCGCTGGGGCTCGAGCCGGAAGAGTTAAAAGAATACCAGTTTTTGACGGCCAAACCCGTCCTGTACGTGGGTAACAATTCCGAAACCCGCAACGCCGCCAATGCCGAAAAAGTGGCCGCGTTCGCCAAAGAAAACGGCGCGGGGTTTGTGGAGCTGTGCGTTAAGTTTGAAGCCGATATCGCCGAATTTTCCGAAGAAGAAAAACACGCTTTTTTGGCCGAAACCGGCAACGACTACACCGGCCTTGAAAAAGTGGTGCGCGAAGGCATGAAACTCCTCAACCTGTGTACGTATTTTACGGCGGGGGAAGAGGTGGAAGTCCGCAGCTGGCTGATTCCCGTGGGGTGTTCCGCGCCGCAGGCGGCGGGCAAAATCCACAGCGATTTTGAAAAGAAATTCATCCGCGCCGACGTGTACACGTTTGAAGACCTCGTCAAATACGGTTCGGAAAAATCCTTAAAAGAACACGGCCTTATCCGCTCTGAAGGCAAAGACTATATTGTAAAGGACGGCGACGTTTGCCTGTTTAAAATCAATGCCTAACATTACCTGTAAACATTTCGGCGTTTGCGGCGGCTGCTCGCTTTTAAACCTGTCTTACGAAGAACAGGTGGCCAAAAAACGCGCCAAACTTCAGGAAATTTTAAAAGATTTCTGGACGGAAGAAATCCCCGTTACGGTGACGGACGAACCCAAAAATTTCCGCAATAAAGTGGAACTCGGGTTTTGCCACCAAGTTAAATGGCGCGAAGATTACGACAGGAAGGACCCGGCCAACAAAACCCGCCCGCTGGAGTTTGAGCAGACGCTCGGCTTTAAACTCAAAGGCCGCTGGGACCGCGCGGTGGATATCGAAGAATGTGCGCTGTTTAACGAAAAACTTGTCCCGCTTTTGGCCGCGCTTCGCGCCTGGGCGCAACAAGAAAATTTGGAATATTACGACCAGCGCAAACACACCGGCGTTTTGCGCCACTTGATGCTGCGCGAAGGCAAAAACACGGGGGAAGAAATCGTGGTGCTGTTCGTAACGGACGATTTCAACGAAAAAACGTTTGTACAGGCCGTGGAAAGCGTACTGCCAAACGCTAACATTATGGCGGCCGTCAACAACGGGCTCGCCGATACGGCGGCGCCGGAAAGCCTGCGCGTGCTGAAAGGCAAAGACCATATTTTTGAAAAAATTATATTGACGGACGAATCGGGCAAAACGGTGCGCGAGGTGGTATTTAAACTGTCCCCGCAGTCGTTTTTCCAAACCAACACCAAAACGGCGCAGAAGATGTACTCCCGCGTGCGGGGGATTGTTAAAAAAATCGCGCCCAAACGCATTTACGATTTGTACGGCGGCGCGGGCAGTTTTTCCTTGTCCTGCGCTGATTTGTGCGAAAAAAGCGTGTGTGTGGAAAGCGTTGCGCCCGCCATTTACAACGGTATCGAAAACGCCAAACTAAACGGCGTTTGCAACGTGCAGTTTTTCTGCGCCAAGGTGGAAGATTTCGTCAAAGAACAGCCTATCGAGCGCAAAGACGCGCTGATTATTCTGGACCCGCCCCGCGGCGGTATGCACCCGCGCGCGGCCAAAGCGGTGGCCGAATCGGGCGTGGAAAACGTACTGTATATTTCGTGCAATCCCGTTACGCTGGCAAACGACCTCAAAATTCTGACGCAGCATTACGAAATTTTGCACGTGGAAGCGTTTGATTTCTTCCCGCACAGCGACCATATCGAAACGTTTGTGCAGTTAAAACTGAAATAAGCGATGAAAAAAGCGTCTTTTTGGCGGCTGGCCGCCGCGTATGTCGTGGATGTAGTGTTGTCTCGGCTTACAAGCCTCGGTGGAGTAATCATAGTTTGTATTTGGATAGACCACCACCCCTATTTTGTCAATACAGACGGTGGTTGGGGCATTCTGTTGGTTGCAGCAACTATGTTTACGTTTGAGGTCTTATACTTTGCGGTATTGGATAGTCTTTTCGGGGGCGCTTTGGGAAAAAGGCTTTTTCGTTTGCAAGTTGTAGAAAAAGCGGACAATAAAAAATCTTTTTGTAAGATGTTTGGGTCTTATTTTGCGGATTTTTTACTCTTGAAACCTTGTTTGGCACCCGTAGGTATTTATTTTGCATATCAAGGAGTTTTTTCGCATTATCCGCGAGGAAATAATTTAATGTTTGTTCTTGGTTTTATTATTCCTGTCTGTTTGGAAAGTTTGTATTTCGCTGTATGTGAAACCTGCTTTGGCTGTTCTTTAGGCAAAGCTATTTTTAAATTTCGTGTCTGTGCAAAAAAAGAATTATGAATTTACAAGACTCTTTAAAATCGTTAAATCCCCAGCAGTTGGAAGCCGTCAATTATAACGAAGGCCCGTGCCTTATCGTGGCCGGGGCCGGAACGGGCAAAACCAAAACACTGACGACCAAAATCGCCAAGCTGATTGCGGACGGCTGCAATCCGTCCCGCATTTTGGCTGTTACGTTTACCAACAAAGCCGCGCAGGAAATGCGCGAGCGCGTGGAAGCGCTCGTCCCCGGTGCGGGCAGCCGCGTGTGGATTCATACGTTCCACTCGTTTGGCGTGCGTATTTTGCGCCAGCATGCGGGTGCGCTCGGGCTGTCGCGCGATTTTGCCATTTACGACGATTCGGACCAAAAGAAAGTCGTCAGCCTTATTTTGGAACAGATGGGTATTAAGGACCCCAAAAAAGAAATCAGCCAAATTGTCAGCCAAATTTCCCGCGCCAAAGATGATATGGTTTCGCCCGATACCATGATGCAAAGCGCCACGGCCAGCGGGCTGGATTTTAAAATCCGCATCGCCGAAGTGTACCGCCGTTACGAGCAGAAACTCAAAGAAGCGGGCGCACTCGATTTCGGGGACCTTTTGGTTAAAACCGTCGTTTTATTGCGCGACCACGAAGATATCCGCTCCTACTATCAGGAATTTTTCCAGTATATTTTGGTGGACGAGTACCAGGACACCAACCATACCCAATACTTAATTACCAAAATGCTGGCCGCCAAAAACCGCAAGCTGTGTGTGGTGGGGGATCCGGACCAGAGCATTTACTCCTGGCGCGGTGCGAACATCCGCAACATTTTGGAGTTTGAAAAAGATTTCCAAGACACCAAAACCATTACGCTCGAGCAGAACTACCGCTCCACCAAAGTGATTTTGGACGCGTCCAACAAACTGATTACCAAAAACAAAAAACGCAAAGAAAAAAGTTTGTTTACCGATAAAGAATCCGGCGACCCGATCGTCGTGCGCGAAGCCCATACCGAAGGCGAAGAAGCCCGCTGGGTCAGCCAAAACATCAAAGCCCTGGTGGACGAAGACGGCATCAGCTTAAAAGACGTAGCCGTTTTCTACCGTACCAACGCGCAGAGCCGTAATTTCGAAGAAACTTTCCGCCGTTACCAAATTCCGTACCGCCTGGTCGGCACCGTGCGCTTCTACGACCGTAAGGAAATTAAAGACATTATGTGCTACGCGCGCATGCTTGTTAACCCGGCCGATAACGTAAGCCTTTTGCGTATTATCAACACGCCTTCGCGCGGCCTGGGCAAAGTGGCGCAGGACCGCTTAATGGCGTATGCGGAAGAGAATCATCTGTCTTTGTACGACGCGCTTAAAAAAGCCGCGTACGTGCCGGGATTAAGTTCCATCGCGTGCAAGGCGGCCGTCAAACTGGTGCAGTTGTTTGAAAACTGGCGCGGCGATATGCTGCTGACGGACCCGGCGGATATTTTCCACAAAATTTTGGTGGAATCCGGCTATATGGACGCGGTCAAAGCCGAAATGGAAAAAGATCCCGAGGCTGAATCCCGCCTGCAGAACTTGGACGCGCTTATCAACGCCGTAAAAGAGTACGAGGACCGCTGTAAAAAAGGCGAAAAAGAGCCGTCCGTGGCCGATTTCTTGCAGGAAATTTCGCTTCTGTCCGGCGAGGACGATTCCAACGCGGGCGAAGGCGGCGCGGTGACGCTGATGACGGTACACTTGGCCAAAGGGCTTGAGTTTGACGACGTGTTTGTTACCGGCCTTGAAGAAAATTTATTCCCCATTTCGCGCGACAACGAGGACGAGCTGGAAGAAGAACGCCGCCTTTGTTACGTGGCGATGACGCGCGCGCGCAAACGGCTGTATTTGACGTATTCGCAGGCCCGCCGCAAATTCGGCCAGCTGCAGAACAATCTGCCTTCGCGCTTTTTGTTTGAAAGCGGACTTTTGGACGAAAACGAAGTGCGCGAATCTTCCCAGCCGCGCTATACCGACTACCAGTCCAAATACGGCTTGTACGGCGCAGGGGCTTCGGGCCCGTACCGCGGCGGAAACTACGGCGGCGGATATTCCCGCGGCAAAAATAATTTCGGCGGCAACAACCGCTATCAGACTTTTGAAGGGTACGCCAGCAAGAGCCGCTTTCAGAAAAAATATGACCAGGACGGCTACGAAATTGAGGATGACGATTTGGATTATACGTCCTCGTCGTACGGTTCGTCCGGCTTGGGGTCCCTGTATGCGCGGCCGTCGTTTAACCGGCCGACATCTTCGCCGCGTTCCGGCGGATATGCGTCCTCCGGCCCGGCTTCTTCCGCGCCTAAACCGCAAAGCTCCGCTCCGGCCGAAAAAAACGCCGACGGCGTGGCTGTAGGCGGTATGGTTAAGCACGGCGTGTTCGGGCAGGGCAAAATCGTCCAAATAGCCGGCTCCGGCGACAGCGCCAAAATTACGGTGGTGTTTGGGAACGGGGTGCGGCGGACGTTTATGCTGAAATTTGCCCCGCTCGAGATCTTATAGTTGGATTTGCGCGGGTTCGTGCGTCCAAATTTGGTTAAATTCCGGCTTTTTTCTCGCTTGCGTACTCCGCGCACTTCGTTTGCCTGACCGTACGTACGCGGCGTTCCAAAGAAAGCCGGAATTTTATACAAATTTGAACGCGGGATGTTTTACTGGCGAGTATTTTTTTAGTTGTGACTGTTCTTATTATCTGTTTTACGCTCCCTGTGTCTTTTTATTTTGGCCGCTGAAACTAAAGTTACGTCATCCCGTAAGGTTGTA
>JAUNWB010000042.1 GCA_030540535.1 Elusimicrobiales bacterium | reverse complement strand
TTTCAAGCTGCGTTTCGGCGGTTTTGCCTTCTTCTACCGTGATTACGCCTTCCGCGCCCACTTTTTCGATGGCTTCGGCAATCATATTGCCGATTTCGCGGTCGTTGGAAGAAATGGTGGCGATTTGCGCTTTTTCTTCTTTGGTTTTAACGGGCTGCTGCATTTTGGCCAAGGATTCTTTGGTGGCTTCTACAGCCATTTCGATACCTTTTTTTACCAAGGTCGGGTTGGCTCCGGCGGTGATGTTTTTGATGCCTTCGGTCAGCATGGCGTTGGCGAGTACGGTGGCGGTGGTGGTACCGTCGCCGGCGACGTCGTTGGTTTTGGAGGCCACTTCGCGGATGAGCTGCGCGCCCATGTTTTCAAATTTGTCTTCGAGTTCGATGTCTTTGGCAATCGTCACGCCGTCGTCAATGATAAGCGGAGAGCCGAACTTTTTTTCCAGCACTACGCTTCTGCCCTTGGGGCCCAAGGTAACTTTAACGGCGTTTGCAACTTTTTCGATGCCCGTTTTCATTTTGGCGCGGGCTTCATCGCCATAAATAATTTGTTTAGCCATAGTTGTATATTCCCCCTAAAATTAACCTAAAATACCCAAAATTTCGTCCTGGTGAATGATTAAATACGTTTCACCGTCCAGCTTTACTTCGGTGCCGGAGTATTTGCCGTACAGCACGCGGTCGCCTTTTTTAACGTCCATCGCGGCGCGTTCGCCTTTGTCGGCCATTTTACCCGGGCCGGTGGCCAATACTTCGCCTTCCATGGGTTTTTCTTTCGCGGTGTCAGGAATGATGATTCCCCCTTTCATCGTTTCTCTTTCGATGGGTTTAACCAGTACGCGGTCGCCCAGCGGTTTGAAGTTTACTTCTGCCATAATTCCGTTCACTCCTTTACGTTAAGTTAAAAACATTTTTCCCGGCGGGGTTTTAGCACTCCTGCGGGCTTAATGCTAATTTAGCATATATATAATATAATTGTCAACCCCTCTTTTAGAGTGCTAAAAAAGGGGTTATTTTTATATGGGTTTTCCAAACAGGCCCGGAATGGCTTAACGGGAAGAAAAAGCCCCCGGGGGACCGGAGGCTTTTTTATATTTAATCTCGGGCGAAAAACCGTTTTAAACGCTGCTTAAACGTAACGGGTTTTGCCGGCAGAATTTTGATAAGCACGGCGGAGATGTTGTCCTGCCCGTCTTTATCGTTGGCTTCGCGCACCAAGCGGCGGCAAAGTTTTACGATGGCCGTTTCTTTCCCCTCAAGCAGGATGGCGGCCATATCGCTTTCGCGCAGACCTTTATACAGGCCGTCGGAGCATAGCAAGAGGACATCGCCCACTTTTACGGGGAATTTTAACAGGTCAAATTCAATGTTCTTTTTAATACCCATGGCGCGCGTCAGCACGTTCTGGATTTTGGAGCGGTCCGCTTCCGCCCGGGTTAAAAGGCCGCGGCGCACGTGTTCCATGGCCAGCGAATGGTCCGTGGTGATTTGGACGATTTTATCGTCCCGAAACAAATACAGGCGGGAATCCCCCACGTGGACGGCGGTGGCGAAATCTTTGTCAAAAATAACGCCGGTAAGGGTGGTGCCCATCATTTTGTAAATTTCGGAAGATTGGGCCGTAGAGTAAATGGCGGCGTTGGCCAGATTGGCGGCCATTAAAATTTTGCGTTCGGTTTCGTCGAGTTTGGGCAGAAACGTCTGCGGGATTTTTAACTGTCCGTTATTTACTTTGCGCACCGTTTCGGCTAGTACGGAAACCGCGATGTTACTGGCGATTTCCCCCGCGCTGTGGCCGCCCATTCCGTCGGCTACCACACCCAGGCCCAAATCGGACGAAATGAGGACGTTGTCTTCGTTTTTCTCGCGGATTTTGCCGATGTCGGTCACTGCTGCAAATTCAATATCGAAGCTGCTCATAACTCGTCTCCGAAAAAGATGGTTCCCGCGCATCCCAGCGTTCCAAACGCGTACAGCAGGGCCAGCAGGAAGAAATACGCGTTATTGGTTTGCGCGTTTTTATTAAAGTTTTTGATGGGGAAGCTGAGCGCGTAATCCCATACGGCCAAACGCATTTTGTTTTCTCCCCCCTGATAGTAACGGCTCAGGAAGTTCAAGAAAAGCGGTTTTGTTTCTACCGTCAGCAGGCCGGGTGCGATGCGGTTGGTTTGCGCGTCGAGAAATTCGTTTAATTCTTCGGGCGTTTTTGAGGTCAGCTCGTTAGTGCGGTCAAAATGGGCGAAGAAACGGCGGTTGCTGTGCAGGCCCAAGGCTTCTTCCACGCGGGCATTGGATTCTGACGCACTGGAAGATTTCACTTCAATACGTTTGGTAAACATATTCAGCGTGCTGTTGATATTGCCCGCCAGGCCCGACGTAGTATAAGCCCATACGCCCAGTACGCCCAAAAGCGTCAGCGTGAACGGGGCCAGGATGGAATCTTTTTCCTGGCGGGAAGTCAAATAATAGGCCGCCGCCAGCCCGCAGAACAAGGCTGCGTAGAACATCAGCTTGATAAACAAAGAGGATGCGTTGGGGGCAATCGTCAAGTGGGAAGCCAAATACGCCATCACCATCGAAAAAGCCACCAGCACCGCCCCTAAAATTCCCTGGGACACGGAACGGTTGAGCGTCCAGCTAAGCGATACCGCCCACGCCAGGGCGAACGTCAGAAAGCACAAATAGTATTCCGGCGTAAAAAGGAACTCGCCGACGTTGGAAAGCTCCATAAACGGCGCGTTGGGCGTAAACAGGCCAGCCAGGTACGATACGAACGACAGCACCAAAAGCGTGGTGGTGGAGCGCGAAAACGCTTTTAAGGCGGAAGAGGCAAAAACCAGCGCAAGCGCTACAGCTGCCAGCCCCGTCAGCATCAGCTGGTTGGGTTCGTACTGGGGCGCGATAAACGGAGCAATTAAGTTGTGAAGCAGGCCCGCGTTTTCGGAAACATGGACGGAAGACACTTTGCCCAGCGAATAGAACAAATACGTCACCGCACCGGCAAACGCCATAAAAAGCGGTACAAATACAATCATTTTGAGTATCGTTTTAATACCGTTGCCCATCATTTCGGCTGTTTTGCCGGCTGCGCCGCGGCCCGCGGATTTTTTTGCGGGCATAAAAACGTCTACGGGTTTGACGGCGGAAGCGTCCATCATTTGTACGGACGGGCGCGGAGCCGCCGGCCGGGGCTCGGGTTCGGCCCCGATAGAATCCAGGTTCGGCATTTGCGGCAGTTTGGCGGCTGACGCCGTGACCGGGCGGCCGAAATCTTCGCGGTCTTTGACGCGCTGGCGTTTAATGGATTCGGTGGTGGTTTTGTCGTCTTTTATGATTTTAAGCGACGCGTCTTCCCCCAGATCAATCGTGCGGCCGGAACGCGTGTTGATGCGGAGCATGTCTTCCGCGCGCATTTTTTTCAAATGGTCATGAACTTCTTTAGCGGTTTGGAAGCGGTCGTCCGGGTTTTTGCTCATCAATTTTTGGATGGCGAGTGACAGCCAGCCCGGCATATCTTTGCGTACTTTTGCCGGATCGGGCACCGGGTCGTTGATGTGTTTTTGAATGATGTCAATCGTATTTTTTCCGTTGTACGGGAACTGGCCCGTTACCACGTAGTACAAGCTGGCGCCGATGGAGTACAAGTCCGCGCGGGTGTCCAAATCGCGGCCCAGGGCCTGCTCGGGCGCGATAAAGTAAGCCGTTCCGGCGAGTTCGGTGGTTTTGGTAGAGCCTTTTTCTTTATCCACTTTTTTGGCGATACCGAAGTCCAGCAGTTTAGCCTGGCCCTGCGGCGTAACAATAATGTTAGAAGGTTTGATATCGCGGTGGATGATGCCTTTTTCATGCGCGGCGTTGAGGCCCAAGAGTACGCCTTCAAACAAATCCAGCACCACCCCGATAGGCAGCACTTTGTTTTTCTTGAGCATCATGGAAAGCGTCTGCCCCTCGATATAGGACATGACGATAAAGTAATACCCTTTCTCTTTACCGACGTTGTATACGTTAACGATGTTGGGGTGGTCTAACTCCGCGATGGCGCGGGCTTCGGTTAAAAAAAGCTCCACGGCTTTTTTGTCGTTGGCAAGGGATGGGCTTAAAATTTTGACGCATACAATGCGGTTAAGCGCTTTATGGCGCGCTTTATATACGGCCCCCATGCCGCCTTCGGCCACTTTATTTAAAATCTCACAACCGGAAATATCGGTTCCAACCAGAGAAGAATTTTCGCTCATATGCGTCCTTAAGAAGAAAATAATATAAAAAACGTTTCTAACATTATAACAAAAACTGCTTGATTTTATCCCAGTCAAACACTAGAATATAACTGTCAAGTAATCATATCATATTTTATGTCGAAAGTAACAGGGGGCGGCCGCTTTTTTGGGGGCCGTAAGATAAAATGAGCGAAAGCAGCTTTACTTTACTTAGGGATATCGGTACGATTTTGCTGGAAAACGGCGAAGAAGTGCGCTTTAGCATTGACGCGTACCGCGGTTACCGCTACGTATCCGTGCGGCGGTATATTCAAACGGACGGTTTTACGGGCGCGACGCGCGACGGCGTTACGCTGACGCCCGAAATCGTGCAGGTGTTGGCCCCGCTGGTGGCCCGCCTGCCGGACGACCCGAAAGCCGTGCAGGACGGCGTGCTGGGCAAATTTGCCAAACGGCCGGGGATTTGCGTGGTGGCGAAGGTGGGTTCTTTTAAAGGCCGCCGCGGGCTTGATTTGCGCCAATGGCAGGAGGACGTCGGCTGGACGAAAAAGGGCATTTGGCTGCCGTACGAGAAAATGAAAGAGATTAAGGCGTTGTTTGCCCAAACTAAAGACGCGCTGAATGAAGCCCCGCCGGACTTGGACGATTTTTAAATGGCAGAGAGTTTTACGCAAATCCCCGCACTTTTACGGTGCGGGGATTTTTTGTCTAAATAAATAGCCCCGGGTTATGTTGAGGGGTATTCAGGGCTTGTATTGTTTTTTTTTTTTTTTGATAAACTGGAGTCATCCCATAGCGTTTCTGTACGGAATCTGCCGATTGTGTGTTATTTCGTTAAAAACGGTAGATTTTGAACAGAAACCTCTCAGGATGACTTTTTTAATAGGAAAACACAATGAAAGGTTTTACGCTTATCGAGTTATTAGTCGTCGTTTTAATTATCGGTATTTTGGCGTCTGTTGCACTGCCCGAGTATCAGTTGGCCGTCCGCAAAGCGCGGTACGCGCAAATGGTGGCCGTTTTGCATACATTCCGGGAAGCGGAAGAAGTGTATTACTTGGCAAACGGGACGTATATAGATGATACGTCTGCGCTGGATGTGGGCGAACTGCAGGGGTGTTCCTCCGGCGGAGCGGGCGGTATGATTGGCTGTTCCGGGAAGTTTTATATCGATGTGAACGCCGGTGACGCGCGTAATAATCCGGCGGCGTATATGGCCGACGGCCGGAACATGTATGTGCATTACCAGGATTTTTCCCCCGTAAAACCCGGCGAGCGGGAATGTTGGGCCCGCACCGGCGATTCGCTGGCGCAGCGGCTGTGCCGGAGTTTGAACGGGCAGGCCAACGGAACGACTACGATTCAATCTGGGAAGACATACGACGTCTATACGCTTCCTTAATTTTCTGTCGGAGATATAAAAACGGCCCCGGGTACAAAACCGGGGCCGTTTGCGTTTTAGATATTATTGCGCGTTCATGAGCGGCGGATAATCTTCTTTCCAATCCTTTTTTGCCTCAATCACGTGGTTTTCGATTAACATTTCTTTGGCGTTTTTAAATACTTCGTCCGCGTGAATGTCTTTCATACATTTAAAGTGGCCCAAGGGGCACTTCTTCCCCCCGTGCAGGGCGCAGGGGCGGCAGGGTAAATCTTTCACTTCCACGACGCGGTGCCCTTCCCCGTACGGGAAAAATCCCAATTCCCGCGTGGTGGGGCCGAAAATGGCCAGCGTGGGCACGTCAAACGCGGTAGCGATGTGCATGGGGCCCGAATCGTTGGTGATAAACAATTTAAAATGCTGCATAAGCGCCATCAAATCGGCCAGGCTGGTTTTGCCGCACAGGTTGGCGGCGTGGTCCTGGGACAACTGGCAGATTTTTTCGCCCAAATCGGCGTCTTTTTTGCCTCCCCCCACCAGCACGGCCTGTACGCCCAGTTCAGTTTGCAGACGGCTGATAAGCTGGACAAAATACTCCATGGGCCAGCATTTGGTCGGCCAGGCGCTCCCGGCGTGAATGCCGACGAGCGTTTTGCCTTCCAAATTAAAATCTTTCATTAGGCGCGCCACGTTTTCTTCGGCCGTAGGCGTGTAGCGCATATTGAGTTTTTCGGCCGTAAATTTTTCTTTTACGATGCCCTGCAATAAGGACAGATTGCGTTCCGCGTCGTGAATCATCCAGGAGAACGGAACCGTTTTGGTGTATAAAAACCATCCTTCGCTGGAGGTGAACCCGATGCGTACCGGCACGCGCGAAAGCCAGGCGATAAGCGCGCTTCTAAAGCTGCGGTGCGGGACTAACAGAATATCCACGCCGGACTCACGGATGGCTTTGGCGGTTTTCCACACGCCGAAAATTTTGTTCCAGCCCGTTTTTTCGTTTAAAATAATTTCGGATACTTCTTTCATGGGGCGGAAAATATCGTCCGTCTGCGGGCGCGTGATAACGACGATTTTCGCGTCCGGGAACAGCTTGGCCGTTTTGCGCACGAGCGGCGTGGTCAGCACGCTGTCGCCGATGAACGAGGTTTGGAAAATGGCGATTTTGTTTACTTTTTTACCGCTTTCTTCCGCGTGTTTATAGGCCCAGTCGCCCAGTTTGGGGGCTTTATATATAACGGGGATATTCCATTCTTTTAACGCTTCGAGGTATTTTTCAAGCGTATGTTTTTCAAGTGCGGGCGACGTTTTGCGAAAGCGCACATACAGTCGGCGGGCGATGGAGTTTTTGTCATAGCGGACGCGGTTTTCAATGCGGCTGAAAAAACCGAGCAAAATGCTTTTTAACGTGGCGTGCAAATCAAGGTAATGGGTAAAATGGCCCGCGCGGATTTGGCGGATGTTGCCCCATAAGCCTTTTTTGGCCACCATAATTTCGTCGATGTCCGGGTGGCCGGCGAGGACGTCGGCAAACTGCGGTTTGACCAGCAGCGTAATATGCGCGTTAGGCCACGCCGCTTTGATGTTTTTATAGACGGGAGAAGATAATACGATATCACCCAGAGAGGACAAACGTACGACTAAAATTTTAGGCTGTTTTTCGTTCATAAGTTTTCACCAATTCCATGATTTTGTCGGTTGCTCCTTTAAAACTTAATGCGGTTTTGCGTGCGTTTTGCGCCATGTTTTCCAGTTGGGCCGGGTCGGCCGTTAAGCGCAAGACGGTTTCCTTAAAATTGTTTTCGTCCACCAGTACGCCGCCGCCAAATTCCAGTAACGCCTGCGCGGTCAGCGGCGCATTATAAAAGTGTTTGCCGAATAAAACGGTTTTGCTTAAAATGGCGGGTTCCAGCAGGTTGTGCGCGCCGCGCGGCGCAACGGAACCGCCCACAAACGTAAGCGTCGCCCGGGCGTACAGGGATTGCAGCATGCCCATTACGTCGGCGCAGAGGACGTCGGTGTTTTTATCGAAATTCGCTTCGCTTATAAACGCGTAGTGCAGGCCGCTTTGGCGCAGGGTGTCCGCAATTTCGGCGCGGCGTTCTAAGTGGCGCGGCGCAAAAATAATTTTGATTCCTTTTTTAATAAGGTCCGGCGCGGCGCGGAACAGCATGGTTTCTTCCTGCGGGTGCGTGCTGCCCAGTACCAGGATTTGTTTCCCGTTCCAGCCGAGCGCGGTGAGGATTTTATCCACTTCGGGCAGTTTGGAGGGATTATCGCTTAACGTATCGTATTTTACGTTGCCGCAGACGTAGATATTTTCTTTTTTGATTCCCAGTTTTTCGTACCGCTGGGCGGCCGCCTGCGTGTGGAGCGCGGCAAAGCGCAGGGAGCCCAAAACGCGCGCAAAAAGCGGTTTAACCAGCGTATACGCCCGGGCGGACTTGGCGGAAATGCGACCGTTAATAAGAGCGGCGGGTATGCCGGACTGGCGCGCGGCTTCCAGCATGTTGGGCCAGATTTCCCGTTCCACCACAAACAAACGGTGCGGTTTTGCAATACGCATAAAACGGCGGCAGGAAGGATAAAAGTCGAGCGGTGCCAGGAATGCTTTGGTAATTTGCGGGTTTTTTAAAGCGGTTTCTTTTCCGGCCTGGGTGGTGGTGGTAACGATGATATCTTTGCCGTAGAAATCTTTTAATTGGGAGATAATGCCTTTCATCGACATTACTTCCCCCACGCTTGCGCAGTGCAGCCAAACGGCGTTTTGGGGGATTTCCCCCTCCGCTTCCAGCCCGAACCGCTCGCGCAGTTCTTGTTTAAGGTGTTTTAGAAGGCCCCGGCGTGCGGAAAATAAAAAACCGAGCAGCACGCCCAGGGCAGCAAACGGAAAAAACAGATTGGTAAGAATAAGTAAAATAAGTCCCATATGTTCATTATATGATATTTGGTGCGTTGCGCGCGGTGATTTCAAACTAGCGTTTTTTATTCTCTTTGTCCTGTTACTCTGATTGCCGTTTGTGCAGGCCTTAACCCGTTTATAAAGTCCACTTTATTTTAC
>JAUNWB010000041.1 GCA_030540535.1 Elusimicrobiales bacterium | reverse complement strand
CACCGGTAAACCTTTTTTGCTACCACCGGCATAGCCGGTGGTTTTCGTTAGACAATAAAAATCCCCGGAGCGGTTTCGCCCCAGGGATTTTTCTGCAAAAGCTCTGTTATTTTTTCAGCTGTACTTTGGCCATCATGTCGTACATGATAATGCTGGCCGCGGCCGAGGCGTTTAAACTTTCCACACCGCCTTTTTGCGGAATGGAAATAATTTCGTCGCAGTTTTCGGCCGTTTTCTCGCGTATGCCGAATCCTTCCGAACCGCTCACCAGCACCGCGGGGGAGGCGTAGTCCATCGTGGTGATGGATTTGCCCGCCATGTCCGCGCCGTAAATCCAAAAGCCTTCTTCTTTCAAATCAGTCAGCGCGGCGGACAGGTTCGCCACTTCCACAATGTTGATATTTTCAATCGCGCCGCACGCCACTTTGTACACGGCGGGCGTAATGCCCACGGTACGGCGGTTGGGCAGGATAATGGTGGAAAAGCCCAAACAGGCCGCACTGCGGATAATGGCGCCCAGGTTTTGCGGGTCGGTCATTTCGTCCACCGCCAGCCACAGGTCTTTTTTGTTGCCGTCGGCTTCGTAAATGGCGTTAGAGAGCTTCATCATTTTGATGGGCTGGATTTTGGCCATAATCCCCTGGTGGTTGGCGTTGCGGGTCAAGCGGTCGAGCGTTTTATTGTCGATACGGTCGATTTTCACATTTTGGCGTTTGGCCAGGCGGATGATATCTTCCACCGCGCGGTGGCCGGCCTTGGAGTCGGACACGTATAATTGCGTAACGTTGCGTTTTTTGCTTCTCAGCGCTTCCTGTACGGGGTGAATCCCGTAAATCATATCCAAATTGTCGTTCATAAAATCTCCTTATCAGCCGATTTCGGCGGAACCGAAACTCATCCCCACTTCCAGGGCGGCGCGCACTTCTTCTCCGTGCGGGTCGACGCGCTTTAAGTTGGAAATCGCGTCCGAAATTTTTACTTCCGTCATCTTAAAAGCGTGCAAGGCGGCCATATAGCCGAATTTGCCTTCCAGCACCATGTCGAACGCTTTGGCCCCGTAGAGGGTGGAGAGCCAGCGGTCAAACGCGGTGGGCGTGCCGCCGCGCTGGGTGTGGCCCAGTACGCAGGCGCGCGATTCAATGCCCGTTTTGTCTTCAATCATTTGGCTTAATTTGTTGGCGATACCGCCCAGGCGGATAGCGTCCGTGCTGCCGGCTACGGTGCGCGCGACGGCCTGTTCGCCCCGTTCGTTTTTGGCGCCTTCGGCGGCCACCACCAAGCTGAAATTTTTGCCTCTGTTTTTGCGTTCTAAAATGGCGTTGACGATTACGTCGTCGTTGTACGGAATTTCGGGAATCAGCACAATGTCGCCCCCGCCCGCGATGGCCGAGCGCAGCGCAATCCAGCCCGCATAGCGGCCCATGGTTTCCACAATCATCACGCGGTGGTGGCTTTGGGCGGTGGTGTGCAGGCGGTCGATGGCTTCGGTGGCGATAGCCAGCGCCGAGTCAAAGCCGAATGTCTGGTCGGTGGCGGACAAATCGTTATCAATCGTTTTGGGTACGGCCACAATCGGCATGCCCATGTCTACAAATTGCTGGGACATGTGAAGCGTGCCGTCCCCGCCGATGGTAATCAGCGCGTCCAGCCGGTTTTCTTTAAAATTGTGCATGACGACGGACGACAAATCGCGCGGCGTTTCGGGCGAGCCGAACGGCGGCAGCGTGTAATTAAACGGGTTGGCGATGTTGCTGGAGCCCAAAATGGTGCCTCCCAGCGTTAAAATGCCGGAAACCGTGTGGTTCGTAATGTTGATAAATTCGTTACGCACCAGGCCGTCAAAGCCGTTTTTAAACCCCAATACTTCCACACCGTGTTTCAGCGCGTTTTTGCTTACGGCGCGTACAACGGCGTTCAAGCCGGGGCAGTCGCCCCCGGCGGTCAAAATCCCGATTCTTTTAATGCTCATATCCCCTCCGAACATTGTTTACAGCAGGGCGGCCAGGCCGCTTAAAGCCCACAGTACAAAAAACTGTCCGTCCACCAGCGTTTCATCCTTCACGCTGCGGGTGGCGTTCCTGCCATAATAATATATTACTATAAAAATCGTGTATAGGTCGCCTATTAACAGCATGGCAACCAGGGCGGGTTTCCAGGTGAGCGTCCACAAGGTGCCCAGTGCGGCAGTCAGCGCGGCCAAAATCAGCGCCACCACCCATTTGGTTTTTTTGATGCCGAACGCTTTGTAAAAACTTTCGCGGCCGATAATCATGTCTTTATTGGCCGAAGAGAACCCCAGCGTAACGGAACGCATAAATACCAAAAGAAGCGTATAGACAATCGCCAAATAAGTGGCTTTGCGCGAGAGGAGCCCGTATTGGTACGCCGGTAAAAAGGCGCACGCAAAGGCCCAGCCGAGCGCGGTGGCGAAATCTTTGGTGCCGGGCAGAGGGGGCAAGTGGGCGGTGAGGGTATTGCGGAACGGATATAAAAAACCCGCCGTCATGAGTATCGCGCACAGCGCAAACGTTTTGAGCCCCAGCCACGCGGCTATGCTCAGCGCACCCGCGGCGCAGGCAAAACTGGCAAAGCGCAGAAAAATTTTATTTTTGGCGTAAGCGGCTTCGGTAGAGCGGTTGAACGCCGTTCCCGCAAACACAAACAGCCACGCAAACGCGGCCAGGCGCGCGTCCGGCCGGATTCCTTCCAAACGCATACATACGTATGAAAGCGCGGCCGCGGCCGAAGCGGTATAAAAAGCGTTTTTTACTAAAAAACGCCAGGTTTTTTGCAAAACGGGCAGGATGGATTTCGCGCCCGGTTTGCGCAGTTCTTTCACGCGGGCGGCCACACGGTCGATTACCCAGTTGGGGGTCGACGCTCCGGCGGTGATAAAAATTTTATGCGCGCGGACGACTTCTTCTTCCAGCAATTCTTCTTCCGTTTCCACGTGCTGTACGTGCGGGCAGAGGTTTTTGCACAAAAACGCCAGCCGCGCCGTATTGGCGCTGTGTTTGCCGCCTACCACGATAACCAAGTCCGCCTTTTTGGCTTGTTCCACGGTTTCTTTCTGGCGGTCTTTGGTGGGTTGGCAGATGGTGTTTGAAATTTGGCATTCGTCCGCGTGTTTTTTGATTTCTTCCGCGGCGGCGTAAAAGTCGCTTTCTTTTTGGGTGGTTTGGGAAACGACGTTTACCTTCTCAAAATGCGGCAGTTTGGCCGCTTCTTCGGCTCCGGCCACCACGGTTCCGTTGCCTTTGGCGTAACCCAAAAGGCCGATGACTTCGGCGTGCCCGCCGTCACCCACGATGACGGTGTGGTAGCCTTGCTCGGCAAATTTGGCGATAATGTTTTGCGCGTGTTTCACAAGCGGGCAGGTGGCGTCCACCACTTCCATGCCGTGCGACTGCACGTCTTGTTGAAATTCAGGCGTGATACCGTGCGCGCGGATAACCAGCACGCCGGATTTGTCGGCGGCGTCCTGCGGCAAATCAATCGAAGTGATTTGTTTGGCGGCGAGCATATCGGTTACCTGCTTGTTGTGAATCAGCGGGCCGATGGTATAAACGGGTTTTTTGCCGGCGGCTTCGAGTTCAAGCACTTTGTCGATGGCGCGCTTGACGCCCGGGCAGAACCCTGCGCTTTTGGCGACGGTAACGTCCTGTTCTTTTTCCATACTTATATTATAGGAAAAAACGGGCTTTCACCTATAGGGGTTTTTGATTAGAGCGGCAATAGTGACGTTTTAATAAAGCGCTTCGGGATGTTATTATGCTCGTCGGTCCATTACGTAGAAACTGCCGTCTTCGTGCTGTTTGGCCAGACATTTGAGTTCACTGCCGATGTTGCTTACCATGGCAAACGAAGTCAGCGGTTTTTTTGTGTTGTGTACAATGCCGATACCGATGGACAGAAATTTAAAATTTTCCACTTCGCCTTTGCGGTTGGTGGAGGTCATAAATCCCTGGGCGCGGTCCGTTTCGTTGTAAAAGGTCGGGGCCACTTTGTCCGTTTCGGCGGCAATTTCCTTAGCTACGTTTTCGGCGTATTCAAACGGGCAGACAACGATAAAATCGTCCCCGCCGATGTGCCCCACGAACGCACCGGGCGCTTTGGCGGCAGCGCGGGTGATAATTTCCGCTTCCGTTTTAAGCACGCGGTCGCCCGCTTCAAAACCATAGTGGTCGTTAAAAGATTTAAAGTTGTTTAAATCGCAATACAGCACGGCAAACGGTTTGCCGGCGGCGATTTGCGCTTCCACCCGCGCCTGGATGGACGGGTTGCCCGGCAGGCGCGTGAGCGGATTGGAATCCATTTTTTGTTTGCTGCGTTTTAACAGCAGTTTCACGCGCGCGACGATTTCGTCTTCGTCCGCGGGCTTGGTGAGGTAATCGTCAATATCCAGGCCGAGGCCTTCGAGCTTGGTGGATTTGTCGGTCACGGCCGTAAAAATAACAATGGGCGTATGCAGGTAGCCCGTGCGGCTGCGTACTTCTTTTACTACGTCGAAACCCGTTTTAACGGGCATTTCGTAATCTAAAATTAAAAGGTCGGGGTTTTCTTTATAGGTTTTGTCGATGGCTTCCTGTCCGTTTTCGGCCTGAATGACGGTAAACCCGGCATTCGTCAGAATTTCGGACACTAAAAAGCGGATGGCGTGGGAATCGTCCGCCAGTAAAATTTTTGCGTTGTTTTCCATATGGATATTTAATTAAATATTACGGTTTCGCGCAAGGGAGGTTTTTCGTATAATAAAACCATGACTTATACCATTTTGCTTATCGGTGTTTTGCTGTTTTTGGGGCAGGTGTTTTCTTTTTTGTTTGAGAAAACGCGCCTGCCGGACGTACTGCCGCTGATGCTGCTGGGGATGTTATTGGGGCCCGTTTTTCACTTGGCGGGGCCGGAGGATTTCGGCGGCGCGGGGCAGATTTTTACCACGGTGGCGCTTATCGTGGTGCTTTTTAAAAGCGGGGTGGATTTCCGTATTTTGTCGCTTCGCGGCGCGGTGGGGCAAGGATTACTGCTTACCACGGTTTGCTTTGCCGTCATCACGCTGACGACGGCGTTTATCACCCAACGGGCGCTTAATATCCCGCAGCTGTATGCGTTTATCATCGGCGCGATTGTGGCCGACAACTCTACCGCCGTCATTACGCCGATGCTGGCCAAACTCCAGGTTTCCAAAACCGCCAAAACCGTGCTGTTTTTAGAGGCCAATTTAACGGGTGTTTATTCCATCGTGCTTGCGCTTGCGCTTTTGAGCGCAGCCTCGCACGGCGGGCAGGTGTCGGCGGCGGAGATTTCGCTGCGGGTGGTAAAATCGTTCGGCCTGGGCATTGTGTTTGCTTTGGCGGCGGGCGTGTTTTGGATGGGTATTTTAAATAAAGTGCGCCGGCTGGAAAACGCCATTTCGCTGACGTTTGCGTTTGTGCTTTTGGTTTACAGCGTAAGCGGGCTTATCGGCGGGGACGGCGCCATCGCCACATTGGCGTTCGGTGTGGTGGCGGGCAATACGCGTTTGGTGCGCCGGCTGTGGCTGAGTAAGTTCGATTTGAGCCATCTGTTGTCTTTAAACCACGGCGAAAAAGCGTTTTTCGACGAAGTGGAATTTATTTTAAAAACGCTGTTTTTCGTCTACATGGGCATTTGCATGCGTATCGGGCGGGTGGATCTCTTGGCTATCGGCTTTGCGGTGGCGTTCTTTAAATTGGTATTCCGCGCGCCGGTGGTGAATTACTGCGTATCCAAAACCGTCAGCAGGGGGGATGCTTCCGTTATTTTGGCGATGTGCCCCAACGGGCTTGTCAGCGCGGTGCTGGCGGCGATGATTGCTTCCCAGCTGCCCGAAGAAGGGGCCGTTATCCAGGACGTTATTTACGCGGTGATTTTCTTTAGCGTCCTGTTGTCTAATTTGATGTCTTTCCGCATTGAAAAAGGCGGGCTGAAGTGGTTGGGAAAGGCCATGTTCGGCCGCCATAAGCCGGACGAAGTTACCGCGCCAACGGTGCAGGAAAACCCGGCAGCGCTCGCGGAGCCGTCGTCCGTGCCGGAGCCAACACCGGGAGAAGCCGCGCCTGTCCCGGCGCAGGAATCTCCCGCCCCGGATAATCCGCCGCAAGCGTAAATTTAAACCCCGCATCCAATCTAGGACGCGGGGTATTTTAATGGTTGGCTATGTGCTTTTTTACGGTTTGTAGATAAACGAAAGCAGGTTTTGCCGGATGTGGTCCCGCCGCCAGGAAAAGAAGTTTTCTTTGTCCCCGCAGGTGCAGTAATACGGCGTTTTGATATCCGCCGCGGTCAGCCCCGCCAGCTCCAGCTGCAAGATGATTTCCGCATTTAAATCGACGAAAATTTTGCCTTCTTTGCGCAGCACGCTTCCGGCGGAAAACTGCCGCGCGACGTCTTCCTGCACTTCAAAACAGCAGCTTTGGATGTGCGGCCCTGCCCAGGCGGAAATAACGCCTTGCGCGCCCGCCTCTTTTAGGGCCGTTGCCGTTTTGTACGGCAGCTGCGCCGCCACGCCGCGCCATCCGCAGTGGGCCAGCGCAAAGACGGAGGCTGTTTCGTCCCACAGAAAAAGCGGTACGCAGTCGGCGGTTTGGATGGCTCCGCCCCAGCCGCCGCAGGAAAATACCCATGCGTCGGCGTCTTCTTCCGGGCGGCTCTGCAGGCTGAGTGCGTCCGCGTCCGAAGCGATATGGATAATCCGGTCCGAGTGGGTCTGATGAAAGTGTAAAATTTTATCCTGCGCTACGCCCAGTTGGCCGAAGACAGCGTTTTGGTTGGAAATATCCCGCATGTCGCCCGCGTGGCGCGATACGGTCCCGCCGATGAGGCCTTCGGACAGCATGCGGTTGTCGGCATATATATTCATACGTTTAATTTTTTAAGGCGCACCGCGCCGATTTTGTCCGCCAGCAGGCATCCGGCCAACCGTTTGAAGCGGTGCGGGTCGTCGCTGGCGAAAACGGTCAGTTTGCCTTTGCCCGTTTGGGCGGCCTGGCCGCTGCTGGTTAAAAAGGTTTGTACGGCTTCGGCCAGGGTGTCGGCCGAGTCCACAAGCGTCACTTTTTTACCTAAAATTTGGGAGATGACGGGCTTTAATACCGGGTAATGCGTGCAACCTAAAATTACCGTATCCGCCCCGCTTTTGGAAACAGATGCCAAATACGTTTCGGCCGTCAGGCGTGCGGCGGGCGTTTGGGCCCAGTTTTCTTCTACGAGAGGCACGAACAGCGGGCAGGCCTGCTGGAATACCTCCGCTTGTTTGCTGCGTTTTAAAACGGCTTTGGGGTAGGCGCGGCTTTTGATGGTGGCTTCCGTCCCGAGTACGGCAATTTTGCCGTTTCGGGTGGTGCGCACGGCTTTTTCGGCCCCCGGTTCGATAACGCCCATGACGGGAACGGAAATTTGTTTGCGCAGTTCGGCCAGCGCCAGGGCGGAAGCCGTATTGCAGGCCACCACGATTAATTTTACGCCCTGTTCCTGCAAAAAGCGCGCGATGGCGAGCGAAAAGCGCGTCACCGCGTCTTTGGATTTGCTTCCGTAGGGAACGTTGGCCGTATCGCCGAAATAGATTAAATCTTCCTTGGGCAGACGCCGGCGCAGCGCGCTCAGAAGGGTGAGCCCGCCCAGGCCGGAATCAAAAACGCCGATGGCTTGTTTTGTCATATCCTTATTATAGTAATTATAGGCCGGGGCGGAAATGGGCGGCGCGGAAAAATTTTCCCTCCTGCTTTTCTTTGTGCTAGAATATCTGTATGCTTAAAAAAGGATTGTTGCTCTTGGCGGGAGTTTTATTATTGGCGGGCGCCGGCTTTGCCGCACCGACCGATACTTCCGCGCCGCTTATCGTGGAGGGCAGTTTCTCCGCGCAGACCAACACGCTTTCCAAAGCCCAGATTTTTAACCAAAAAGCCCGCGATGCCGAGGTGGCCACACTTAACGAAAAACTCCGCCGCGGCCAGTACGCCGAAGTAAAACAGCGTATTAATAATCTTACTTCCCGCAATTTTTTGGATAACCGCTTCCACTTGATTCTCGCGCTTGCGTATGACGGCCTGCAGGATTACGACAACGTCATCTACGCCGCCGGACAGGCGATTGCGGTGGCCCCGCAGGATTCGCGCGCCTATCTGCTGCGCGCCGGAGCCTATTTAAAGCAAGGCCAGTACGAACGCTGCCAAATGGATTTAGATACGGCGTTAAAACTGAACCCCGCTTCCCGCATGGCGCAGCGGCTCCAGGCGGAACTGGACTCCAAAACGTTCCTCGGCAAACCCGAAGCCAAAAAAGAGGAAACCCCGCAGAAAAAGTCTTCTCCCACGTGGTTTATTTTGTATTTTGCAGCGGTGTTTGCGGCCGTTTTATTGTACGTCTACTGGCGTTACGAAGACGTGTTCCACCAGCCCAAAAACGCTTTTTCCCGCCGGGAAGTGGAAGTAAAAGAACAATACGATTTTATCCGCCAAATCGGCGAAGGCGGCATGGGTAAAGTGTACGAAGCGTACGACAAAGTACTCAAACGCAAAGCGGCCATTAAACGCGTTCGCCCGGAACTGGTGCGCAGTGCGTACGTGCGCGAACAGTTCTTGTCCGAAGCGCGCATGGTGGCCCTGCTCCGCCACCCGTGCATTGTGGAAATTTACACCGTTATCGAATCCGAAAGCGCGCTTTACCTGGT
>JAUNWB010000040.1 GCA_030540535.1 Elusimicrobiales bacterium | reverse complement strand
TCCGTAAAGTTTTAGTACGGAATCTAGTTGTTACGAAATGACAGATTCCCAACAGAAACATTCGGGAATGACGTAAACATAGCAGGCCGCCAAACTCTCGGCATGACCTTTCATAAGTTTAGCTGAACGCATATTTCTTTTCTGTATCTTTATTCTTCTATCTATAACGACCTACCCCATGTCAGTCCTGGCATAGCTAGGGGTTTTCTAGATACAAAAAATCCGCGCCGGGAAATATCCGGGCGCGGATAAAAGCAAACTAACGCAAATTTTCGGATTCCGCCAGCCATACTTCGGCCGATGCGTCGCTGGGCATGCGCCAATCCCCGCGCGGGGAAAGCGCCACGGAACCCACTTTCGGTCCGTCGGGCAAACACGAACGTTTAAACTGCTGGGCAAAGAAGCGGCGGAAAAACACTTTCAGCCATTTTTTGATAACAGCCGCCGTGAACTTTTTGCCAAACGCGTGTTTTGCCAAAAAGTAAATTTTAGCCGGGCCGAACCCGCAGCGCAAAAAGTAGTACAAAAAGAAATCGTGCAGTTCGTACGGTCCGACGAGGTCCTCCGTCTTTTGCGCGATACGGCCTTTGTCGTCGGCGGGCAAAAGTTCGGGGCTGATAGGTGTATCCAAAACATCATTCAGCACGGCCTGCGTTTTTTTGCCTGTTTCGTGCGCCGCGGCCCACGCGACGAGCGAGCGCACCAGCGTTTTGGGCACACCCGCGTTTACGCCGTACATGGACATATGGTCCCCGTTGTACGTCGCCCAGCCGAGGGCCAATTCAGACAAATCCCCCGTCCCCACTACAATGCCGCCCATTTGGTTGGCAATATCCATCAAAATCTGCGTGCGTTCGCGCGCCTGGGTATTTTCGTACGTAACGTCTTTATTTTTTTCGTTGTGGCCGATATCGGCAAAATGCTGGCGGCAGGCTTTTTTAATATCCACTTCCCGCATCGTTATGCCCAAACTTTTCATAAGCGAAAGCGCGTTTTGGTAGGTGCGGTCCGTCGTGCCGAAGCCGGGCATGGTTACGCCGATAATGTTCTTGCGCGCAAGCCCCAGTTTATCAAACGTTTTGGCGCACACCAAAAGTGCAAGCGTGGAATCCAGCCCGCCCGAAATACCGAGCGTAACCGTTTGGATATGCGCATGCAAAAGCCGCGTGGCGAGGCCGGAAACCTGAATGTTAAAAATTTCCTGGCAGTTTTCGTTCAGCACGCTTCCTTTGGGCACAAACGGCGTAGGCGAAACGAAACGGGAAAGCGTCAGTACGGGCGCGGGCGACTGGCCGGATTCAATCAGTTCGTACGGTTCCGATGCTTCGTAGGCGGCGTCCGAGCGGAAGGTGGTGCTGACGGCGCGGTCGTTGCGCAAACGTTCCACATCAATCTCGCCGCAGACAAGCTGCCCCTGCATGGAAAACCGTTCCGAAAACGCGAGCGGCGTACCGTTTTCGTAAATCAGTGCGTTGCCGCTGAAAACCACATCGGTGGTGGATTCGCCGAACCCGCAGGAAGCATATACGTATCCGCACAAACAGCGGGCCGACTGCTGGGCCACCAAATCGCGCACGTAGCCGTGTTTGCCGGCCAAGGCGTTGCTTGCGGACAAGTTAAAAATAACGTCCGCCCCCTGCAGCGCGGCGCGGGAAGACGGCGGAACCACCGCCCATAAATCTTCGCAAATTTCCACGCCGAATTTCATGCCGGACGCTTCAAACAACAAGTCCGTCCCGGCCGGAACCGTCTGGCCGCAAAGCTCCACTTCGCCGCCGCCCCATTCCAAAGAAGACGTAAACCACCGCGCCTCATAAAATTCGCGATAATTAGGCAGATACGTTTTAGGCACCACGCCCAAAATTTCGCCCCGGTAACATACGGCCGCCGCGTTTAAAAGCGCCGCGCCCGCACGCACCGGCAGCCCCACGATAAAAACCACGTCCGTGCTTTCCGTCCGGCGTAAGAGAGCGCCAAGCACCCGCTCGGCCGCGTCCGCCAGGAGCGGTTTAGAAAACAAATCCCCGCAGGTGTAACCCGTCAAACAAAGCTCCGGAAAAACCGCCGCGCGCGCGCCTTCGGCCGCCGCCAGCGAAATAAGTTCTTCCAGCTGCGCCGCGTTATAGGCGCAGTCCGCCGCTTTGACGGGCGGCACACCCGCCGCCACTTTTACAAATCCGTAATGGTTCATGGGAAAAGTCCTCTCTGTAAATACGTTCTTTCTATATTGTATCAATTCCGCACGGACGCGTTTTCGCTATAAAATAGACACCACTTCATACCCCGCGTTTTGCACCGTTTCGCGCAGCAGGGCTTCGTCCAGTTCTCCGGCCGATTCCACCACGGCGGCTTTGCGGCCGAGGTCCACCTTAGCCTGCACGCCGGGCAAGCCGTTTAAAGCGCGTTCCACGCGGGCGGCACAATGGCCGCAAACCATTCCTTCGATAATTAACGTTTTTGTCATGTTTGTTTCCCCCGTCTTTTGTTTTTTGCTTCCGCGCGGCGGCTTAAAAAACCGCAAGCGCAGGGCGTTGGTCACTACGCAGACGGAGCTTAAACTCATGGCTCCGGCGGCGAACATCGGGCTTAACTTCCACCCCAGCGGCAGGTACAAAACGCCCGCCGCCAGCGGAATCCCGATTACGTTATAGAAAAACGCCCAAAACAAATTTTGTTTGATATTGCGAAGCACGGCGCGGCTTAACTGGAGCGCGGTCGCCACGGAGGTTAAGTCGTCCTTCATCAGCACGATATCGGCCGACTCGACGGCTACGTCCGTACCCGTACCGAGCGCGATTCCCACATCGGCGCGCGCCAAAGCGGGCGCGTCGTTAATGCCGTCCCCTGCCATCGCCACCACTTCGCCCTCGTTTTGCAAACGGCGCACGACGGCTTCTTTCTCCTGCGGAAGTACGCCGGCAATCACTTTTTCGATTCCCACATCCTGCGCCACTTTGCGGGCGGTCAGTTCGTTGTCCCCCGTAAGCAAAATTACTTTTAAGCGCATTTTTTTAAGCAGTTTGACGGCCTGCGCCGCAGACGGCTTTACCGTATCGGAAAATAAGATGTACCCCAGCCACACGCCGCCGCGCGCGAAGAACAACGGCGTACACCCTTCCTGTGCCGCGCGGGCGAGGATTTCGGGGCCGTCCAGCACCGCTACGCCGAGTTCGCTCATCCACGTTAAATTGCCCCCGGCCAGCACTTCACTCCCCTCCGTGGCGCGCACGCCGCGGCCGGGCACGAGCCCAAACTCCGCCGCCTGGAAAAGCGGCACGTTTCTGTCATCCGCATATGCTGTCAGCGCGCGGGCGAACGGATGTTGGGAAAAACGTTCCAAGGAAGACGCCTGGCTTAACAGTTCTTCTTCTTTCACGCCCGGAGCGGGATAAATTCCCGCCACCCGCATTTGCCCCGTGGTAACGGTACCCGTTTTATCGAACACGACGGCCGTTACCTGGTGGGCGCGTTCCAACGCGGAGGCCGATTTAACCAAAATCCCGTTTTTGGCGGCCTGCCCGGTACCGACCATAATGGCCGTGGGCGTAGCAAGCCCCAGTGCGCACGGGCACGAAATTACCAACACCGCAATCGCGCACGAAAGCGCAAAACTCCAACCCGCGCCCTGCGCGGTCCACGCTACCCATGTTAAGAGAGAAACCGCTATCACCGCCGGAACAAACACCGCGCTTACCCGGTCGGCCAACCGCGCGATGGGGGCCTTGCTTCCCGCCGCTTCTTCCACCAGCGTAATGATTTGCGCGAGTACCGTTTCTTTACCCAGCCGCTCTACGCGAAATTCTATATAGCCTCCGGCCAGCAGCGTTCCGGCGGCCACTTCCGAACCAATCATTTTATCCTGCGGCACGCTTTCGCCCGTCAAGGCCGACTCGTCCGCCGCGCCGCCGCCGTCCGTCACCACGCCGTCAGCCGGCATGCGTTCCCCCGCGCGCACCAGCACAATATCCCCGGGCACCAATCCTTCTACCGGGACGCGCACCTCTTTGCCCGCGCGCAAGACGGAAGCCTCCGCCGGGACAAGCCGTACGAGTGCGGAAATAGCGTCCGACGTTTTCACTTTCGCCCGCGCTTCCAACCATTTGCCCAGTGTTACGAGCGTTAAAATCATGGCCGCGGACTCAAAATACAAGTTGGCGGACGCATCAAACGCGGCCGTCCAGTCGGCGGGCTTCATCAAATAAATAACACGGAACAACACCGCCAGACCCGACGCAACCGCCGCGCCCGAACCGAGTGAAACCAAACTGTCCATATTCGGCGTACCGGCAAATAAATGTTTTACCCCGCGGATAAAAAACCCGCGGTTTAAAAAGAGAACAGGCAGCGTCAGCACAAACTGCGCAAGCGCAAACAGCCCCGGATTATGGGAAAGCTCATAAGGAAGAGCCCCGGGAATCATATGCCCCATGGAAACGTACATCAGCGGCAGCAAAAACGCGAGCGAAAGCCAAAAGCGGCGTTTGACCAGCCGGGCCGCTTCGCGCGCGGCGGACTGGACGGGCTCATCCGCCTGGGAAGAAGATCCCTGCACGCGCGCGTCATACCCTGCGCGGCGCACGGCGGAAATAATATCCTGCGCAGCCACAAGGCCCTCGTCATATTCGGCCGATAAAGAATTTTGCAAAAGATTTACAGACGCCCGGCGAACGCCCGGCAGATGGGAAACGGCCTTTTCCACATGCGCCTGGCAGGCGGAGCAGGTCATACCCGTAACGTCAAATTTCTGTTTCATACTACCCCCTTATATATATCAGTATAAGATTATGGGGGACAGTTTTCAAGAAACGCAAAGTAATTATTTTCCTAATGCAAAATTAATCCGTGCAAATAATGCAAACAAATCTACACTAATAAAAAACACAGGGGGTAGTATTTTTATGAACAAACATTTGCTTTCGGCCGTAAGCGTTTGCTGTGCAGCGGCTATAACAGCGTCCGGCCCGGCGCAGGCGTGTACGGGCATCGCGTTTGAAGCCAAAGACGGCACGCGCATCCAGGCCCGCACCATCGAGTGGAGCGGCTACGATTTAAAAGCCAAGCTGGCCGTTTGGCCGCGGGGCGCTAAAAAAACGGCCTATACGCCGCAGGGCAAAAACGGCAAGACCTGGACCACCCGCTACGGCGTGGTGGGGGCCACCACGGTAATGGACGAATTTATCACCGAAGGCATTAACGAAAAGGGGCTCTCGGCGGGGATTTTCTTCTTTTCGCATTACGGAAGCCTCGCACCATACAACCCCAAAAAAGCGGCCAAATCGGTAAGCGACGCGGAACTGGTGCCGTGGCTTTTAACAAACTTTGCCACGGTGGACGAAGCATTGAAAGGACTCAAAAAGATTGAAATCATCCCGATTGCCGCCGCCGATGAAAACGGCTCCTACAATACGGGCCACTGGAGAATCGCCGACGCCACAGGCCGCAGCGTGGTGCTGGAAATTACCAATAAAGGCGAACGCCGTATTTACGAAAACGACCTGGGCGTTCTTACCAACTCGCCGGACTTTCCGTGGCACAAAGCCAATCTGAACAATTACATCAACCTGCACCCGGGCACAATCGCCCCGCGCGAGTTCGGCGGAACGGACATGTTCTCGTTCGGCGCGAGTTCGGCTCTGTTGGGACTGCCCGGCGATTTTACGCCGCCGTCCCGCTTTGTGCGCGCGTTCTTCTTTTTACACAGCCTGCGCCAGCCGGCCGACACGTACGCCGCCGTTACGCAGGCGTTCCACATCTTAAACGCGTTTGATATCCCGTTGGGTTCGGAATTTGCGCTGGACCAACAAATCCCGGATATTCCCAGCGCCACCCAGGTTACCTGCGTGAGCGATACGACGCGGCCCGCGTTCTACTACCGCACGATGTACAACTCCCAAATCCGCAAAGTAGATTTGGCCAAAATAGACTTCTCGGCCATTCCGTACGGCACGTACGATTTGGACGAAACGCCGCAGGAAGAAATTAAGGACCGCACGTTCTAATCAGCCATCGCCTGCCAAAACGCCCGGCCCCGGTGCCGGGCGTTTTTTTGAAACGGACAAAATTTGTATACTGTTTATAATTAACCGCCCGAAGGAGAACCTATGCCGCGTCTGTCCCTGGTCGTACCCATGTACAACGAGCAAGAAATGACCCGTTTGTTTTTTGAAAAAACGCTCCCGCTCGTTCAACAATGCACGGACGATTACGAATTTATCTTCGTTAACGACGGCAGCCGGGACAACACCCTCGCCAACCTAAAAGAACTGGCGGCCCAAAACCCGCGCGTCAAAGTGCTTTCGCTTTCGCGCAATTTCGGCAAAGAAGCGGCTGTCACCGCCGGGCTGGAAGTTTCTTCCGGCGACGCGGTCATCATCCTGGACGCGGACCTGCAGGACCCGCCCGAACTCATCCCCCAATTTTGGGAAAAATTCGAGCAAGGCTTTGAAAACGTCTACGGTGTGCGCGCGGACCGGGGTGCGGATTCGTTTCTAAAACGCGCAACCGCCCAAACTTTTTACAAAATTTACAATCTGCTGGCCGACACGCCCCTGCCATACAACGCGGGCGACTGCCGCTTGATGAGCCGCCGCGCCGTGAACGCCGTTCTCTCCCTGCCGGAGCGCGAACGGTTTATGAAAGGGCTGTTTTCCTGGGTAGGTTACAAAAGCGCGGCCGTACCGTTTTGCCGTGCCCCGCGCGCGGCGGGCAAAACCAAGTGGAACTATTGGCGGCTGTGGAATTTTGCCCTAAACGGACTGACCGCTTCCACCACCGTACCGCTTAAATTGTGGACGTATTTCGGCCTGCTGGTTTCGCTGGGCGCGTTTCTGTTTGCGGCGTGGACGGCATATAAAAAGATTATGTGGGGCAACCCGGTCAGCGGGTACACGTCCCTCATGGTAGTGATTTTGTTTTTCAGCGGCGTACAGCTGATCACGCTGGGCGTAATCGGCGAGTATTTAAGCCGTATTTTTATTGAAGTAAAACGCCGCCCGGTTTATCTGGCGGACGAAAAAATTAACTTTTAAACAGAAAAATTATGACGATACTTATCATCCTTTTAATGTTACTGCTCAACGCGCTTTTGGCCGCTTACGAAATGGCCTTGGCGTCCGTTTCGCGCACGAAACTTTCCATTCTGGCGCAGGAAAAACGCTCCGGCGCGGAACAGGCCCTGTACATGAAAGACCACATGGAAGGCAGTTTAGCCGTCGTGCAAATCGGCATTACGCTGGTGGGTGCGGTGGCCGCGGCGGCGGGCGGTGCGGGTGCGGATGAGATGTTCTCCCCGGTCCTCCAAAAATTTTTAGGCTTGTCCAAACGCGCGGCCGACGCGCTTTCCGTAGCCGTAGTGGTGGTGCCGCTGAGCTTTGTAACCATCGTGTTTGCGGAGCTGACGCCAAAAACGTTCGCCATTAAAAACAAAGAATTTGTGGTGCTTAAATTTTCGCCCGTCATGCGCGTGCTGTATTCCGTTTTATCACCGATTGTAAAAATTATGGAAGCCCTGGTCCGCACGTTTACCCAAAAAACGTTCACCCAAACGCCGGACCCGAAAGAAGCCCAAAAAGCCGCCATGGCCGATTTGCGCACCGCGGTCGCGATTGCGTCCTCCTCTCGTCTATTCGGTAAAGCGGAAGAAAAAATCGTGCTTTCCAGCGCGATGTTCTGCGTACGCAAAATACGCGAAATCCAGGTTCCGCTGGAACAGGTGTATATGCTGGACGCGGACGACTCCATCGCCGATACGTTCGTCAAAGCGCACCTGGATATGCACACCCGCTTCCCCGTGCGCGCCGCGCCGGACAACCCGCAGGACATCCTCGGCTACCTAAACTTTAAAGACATCTTTTTATCCACCAAAACCGCCGGCGGAACCCCCGCGTCCGCACGCAGCATCGTCCGGCCGATTTTAAGGCTGGAGGCCGACACCATCATTTCCGCCGCACTGGAAAAAATGATGAAAAACAAACAGCACATTTGTCTGGTAACGGAAGGAGATAAAATCACCGGGATTTTAACGCTGGAAGATATTTTTGAAGAAATGGTGGGCGAAATTGAAGACGAGTACGACTTTTTCCCCGCCTATATCCGCCCGTTCGGCTCCGGCGTGGTGGCCAGCGCCAGCGCCAAAATGGCCGACGTACTGGAACGGCTGGATTTACCCCTGCCGGCCGACCTGCCCAGCGGCGAAACGGTACAGCAGTGGGTCGACAAAAAGCTGGACCATTCGCCCACCAAAAACGAAAAAATCCGCGCGAACGGAGTTTTACTGGAAACGCGCAAATTCCGCCGCCACAAACTGATGGAAGCGTTTATTTGCAAAGCCTAACCCTTAGATACAAAAAAGGCTCCCCTAAAAAGGGAGCCTTTTTTATTTCTCCAAATACTTACAGCACGCCCCGTTCCACCAGCTCCCGCCGCAGGGACGGCGCGTCCTTAAACAATACGGTTTCAAACCCCAGTTCCGCCGCGGCGGCGACGTTATCCAAATTATCGTCAATAAACACGCAATCGGGCGCGATTAAATTAAAGCGTTCCAAAAGCCGCTTGAAAATCGCCGGGTCCGGCTTGGCCAGTTTCTCTTCCCCGGACACTAAAACACCGTCAAATTCGTTTAAAAAACTAAACTTGGCACATGCCAGCGGGAACGTTTCCGCCGACCAGTTGGTCAGCGCGTATATTTTATGCCCGCGGGATTTTATTTCCCGCAGAAGTTCCGCCGTG
>JAUNWB010000039.1:2323-8854 GCA_030540535.1 Elusimicrobiales bacterium | reverse complement strand
CTCCCCTCCGGCGTGGCGTACACGCCGCCGCAAAAATAATGCGCGGCGGGAACCACGGGCACGGGCACTTTCGTCATATCGAACCCTTCTTCCAGGCATTTTTTATAAATAGCGGGGAAGCGTTCTTTGGTTTCTTCGGAGGGGTTATGGGTAATATCCAAATACACGCAATCGTGCGAGGTTTTCAGCCGTTCTTCCTCAATCGCACGGGAAACCACGTCACGCGGGGCCAAATCCTTCAGCGGATGGTATTTTTCCATAAACGCTTCGCCTTTGCTGTTGCGAAGGATGGCGCCTTCTCCGCGCAGCGCTTCGGACAGCAAAAAGCTCTTGCCCTTGGCAAATACCGTCGGATGGAACTGCACAAACTCCATGTTCATCACGCGCGCGCCCACGCGGTAAGCCATCGCCACGCCGTGCCCGTACGAATGTTCCGAATTGGTGGTATGACGGTACACCTGGCCGACGCCGCCCGTCGCCAGTACGGTTTTTTTGGCGGTTACGGCAAACACTTCGCCCGTTTTGTTATCCAGCACATACGCGCCGAAAACCGTCAGCGGGCGGTAGCGGTCCATCAGGTCGGTGGAACTATGGGACAACGTCAACAAATCAATGGCCGAAGCATATTCCCGCACCGTAATCAGCGGGTTTTTGCGCACAGCGGCCTGGATGGCCGCAAGCATGGCGTGGCCCGTGGTATCTTTGGAATAAATAATGCGGTTTTTGCGGTGGGCGCCCTCACGCGTGAAACGCAGGGCGTGGTTTTCGTCGCGGTCGAAAGGAACGTTTAAATCTTTCAAAAACACTTCTTCCACGGCCGTGCAGCCCGCCTGGGAAAGAGCGCGGACGGCTTCGTCGTTACATAAACCGGCGGTGGCCATACGTACGTCGGCGAGTAAATCGTCCATGCGCAAATTGGGTTCATACACAATCCCCCCCTGCGCCAAATCGCTGTTGGCTTGGGGCATATCCCCGCAGCACAAAAGCAGGGTTTTTAAACCCTTTTTGGCGGCCTGGTGGGCGTATACGCAACCGGCAATCCCGCCGCCGATAACCAAACAATCCGTATGAATGACTTTCATATATATATTATATAAAAACCAAAACGAAGCAAACAGGAAAAAACACAAAAAACGGGTTGCATATTATTTTTATATTTGTTATCATATATTCCGTTGTTTTACAACCGTTGTAAAAATTTGTATAATATTTAAGAAAGATAAGAAGTATTCTCCTTATCTGAATTTAAAAAAAGGAGAACAAGATGTCCAAAGTATTGGAAAAAGTCGCTGAAGTACTCATCCAACTGGGTGAAAACGTAAGCGGTGCGAACTACATGATCGGCAAATAAGCCGAAAAACAGACGGTTTGAAGCCGGGACAGACTAACCCCGGCGGACAGGGGAAAATTTCCCCCTGTCTAAAACGGCTGAAACAAGAATCCGTAAAGCAACAGCTTTATGGTTTTTTTATTTTATACTCTTTTAAACACAAAAAATCCGCCCCCGAAGGGGCGGACCCGGTTAAATGATTATTTATAGCAATGATTGCTGGAATTGCAGTTTGCATACCCCATCGAAATACACAAATCTTTTCCGCTGGGCGTTGTATTGGCGATACACTCGTCACCCGTACGCTGGTTGGAACCAAAAGTTTCCGGATAAACGCGGATGGTGTAGTCGCCTGTTTTGGAACCTTTCATGCGGACGGCGTCCACATATCCGTTTTGAATGGTAATCTCAAAGTATTTGGTTTTGGCGCAATAGTTCGAAGCGGGCGTACAAGCGCGTTGGTTGGCAAGGGACACGTCCAGCTGGGCCATGGTCGGACGATTTACGCACGAGCCTTCATTACAGCTCTCCGCATAATAGCGTTCCACCGCGCCCAATACCGTATTGGCGGCCACTAATCCTTCCGAAAAATGGCTGCGCTCAATCGCTTTTTTAAACGAGCCGGAGGCTACCGCCGCCAAAATTCCCACGATAATCACCACCGCCATCAGTTCGGTAAGGGTAAACCCGGCTTTCAGCCGGCGCAAAGTTGTATTCATATAAAAAGAACCTCTCTAAAAGATGATATATTTATTATAGCGTTTTTTACGGGCGTTTCAAGCCGTTTTATGTTGAAAAAAACATCCAAAACCGATATACTGATTAAATAAGGAGATAAACATGAAAAAAAACAATTTTGGTTTTACGCTTATTGAACTGCTGGCCGTCGTACTGATGATCGGCATTTTAACGTCCGTCGCCCTGCCGCAATACCGCCGCTCCGTACAGCGCGCGGAAGCCATGGAAGCGCTGGTAAACTTAAAAACCATTTTCGATTCGGCCAAACGCTACCGTGCCGTCAATTCCAAAAGCCCAGACAGTTTAAAGGGGTTGGACGTACAGTTTTTTGACGCGGACGATTCTTCCACACCCACTATTGGAAACTACAAGTACATGTTCTTTGATGACCATGTTTCCGCTTGCCGTGTTGACGGAAAAGGCCAAGCTACAGCCAACACCACCTATTGTTTAGTAATGTACTACAAAACAACCGTCAGCGGCACGACTTATAAAGACTTTCTAATGTGCAATTCCTCCTCAGCGAAGTGGAATTATGTCTGCGAGTCGCTGGCACAATCCTGTCCTAATGGAGCAACTTCCAAAACTGGCTCTTCCTACGTCATCAGCGACCAAATATGCAACTAATGTAACTTTTCACCCAACGCAAAACGCCCCGGAATAAACCGGGGCGTTTTTTAGTTTTCCAAATTTTAACGGCGTTTGCGCTTTTTATAAAACTTGCCAAAAGCGGGTTTGGCGTGTTTTTTAGCCGCACCGGGCCGGGGCTGTTCCAACCGTTTCAGCGCCTTTTTGCTCGCGCCCACTTTGACGGTGCGGAACGGATTTTTATCCACGGTTTGTGCTTCCTCCGGCGTTTCCAGCACGCGCGCGGCGGCGGACGCTTTGCGGAATGTGCTTACTTTTTTAGGCGCGTGTTTTCCGGCGGCTTTAAATGAAGATTTCACCCCGCGTTTTTCAGCATTTTTTTCCGGCCGATTTTCCCCGCGTTTTCCGGCGGTTTTTGCAAGCGCAGCCGGAGCGCGCAGTTCTTCGCCCTGCGGCAAATACACTTCGCCTTCCGCCAAAAGTTCCTTGGCAATTTGCGTCGCCTTGGACGGACGGACCTCGCGTTTTACGCGTTCTTTCTTGCGGGATTTGGAATGAGCTTGGCCCTCCTCCTGCGCCACAAACTTGGGCTCCGGCAAAGGTTCAATGGTTTTCTGCACCGTTTTGACGGGCACGGTAAATTTGGCGGCTTTGCAGATGTCTTTCCACTTTTGGCCGTCGTCTGAAATCAGCGAAATGGCGCTCCCCACCGCGCCCGCGCGGCCCGTGCGGCCGATACGGTGGATGTAATCCTCGGGGCATTGGGGTAAATCGTAATTAATCACGTACGCGATGTGCGGCACGTCGATACCGCGCGCGGCGACGTCCGTCGCCACCAAGATACGCACCGTCTGGTTTTTAAAAAATTCCAGCACCTGCCGGCGGCGATTTTGGCGCAAATCCCCGTGCAGAGCGTTTACTTTTTGGCCGTATAATTTTAACTGTTTGGCCAGCCGCTCCGCCCCGTGTTTGGTGCGCGTAAAAATAAGGATACTCCCCTGGCGGGTATTTAACTCGTGCAGCAGCTGCGGCAGTTTTTCCCGCACGTCCACGTGTACGATTTCCTGCAGCACCAAATCGGCCGGAGAAACCACCGAACCGATTTGCACGCGCACGGGGTCCTTTAAAAATTCACCCGCAAGCGCGGTAATCTCTTTGGGAAGCGTGGCCGAAAACAACAGCGTCTGACGCGGCGGCAGAACGGCGGCAATTTTGCGCATATCCGAAATAAACCCCATATCCAGCATACGGTCCGTTTCGTCCAGCACCAAATAACGCGTGTTTTTTAAATCGATACTTTTTCGGCCCATATGGTCGATTACGCGGCCCGGGGTGGCGATAATCACGCGCGGGTGCTTGCGCAGGGAGGCAAACTGTTTATGAATGTTATCCCCCCCAATAATAAGCGCGGCAGGCAGCGGGTGGTCTTCGTCCGTCAATTTTAAAAGTTCGTCATACGTCTGCTGTGCAAGCTCGCGCGTGGGCGATAAAATAAGCGCATTGGCAAGCGGATTTTCCGCAAGACGCGCCGCCAGCGGCAGCAAAAACGCCAGGGTTTTTCCCGTCCCCGTTTGGGCGGTAGCCAGCACGTCCCGCCCTTGTAAAGCGGGCGGGACGGCGCGCGTTTGGACGGGCGTCGGTTCCGTAATGCCTTGGCGGGTTAACGCGGTTTGTAAAAATTCGGGAAGCAGGGCAAATACGTTCATGATTATTCCTCCGCCAGCGCGGCTTCGCACTCTTCGTTCAGGCGCAGCCATTCTTCTTCCGCGTCTTTTAACTGGCCGTTTAAGAGGGCCAGCTCAATACTGGCGTCCGCCGTATACTGCGCGACTAATTGTTCCTCCAGCGCGGCTTTGCGGGCGGATAATTTTTCGATTTTTACGTCCAGCGCGCGGATTTCTTTTTTCAAAGGAGCCACTCGTGCGCGCCGTTCGGCGGCCGCTTTGCGCTGGGCTTCTTTGGAAGTCATTTTGTCGCTGGCGAGGTCGTTGCGGTCGTTATTTTTTAACAGCTGGGCTTTGTAATCTTCCAAATCGCCCGTAAACGTCTGGCACGTGCCGCGGCGGACAATCCACAGCGTGTCGCACGTCAGTTCAATTACATGCAAATCGTGCGTAATCAGCACCACAGCGCCTTCGTAATTATTTAACGCCTCCAAAAGCGCCTGGCGGGACTGGATATCCAAATGGTTGGTGGGTTCGTCCAAAATCAGCATATGCGGCGCGTCTTTGGTGATAAGCGCAAGGAGCAGGCGGGATTTTTCGCCCCCCGAAAGTTTGCCGATTTCCGTGTCCGACTTGGCCTTGTTGAGCCCGAACGCCCCCAGCTGCGCGCGGACCTCGGTTTCCTTGGCCAGCGGCATAACGGCGGAAAGCTGTTCGTACGGCGTTTTTTCCACGTCCAATTCTTCTGTTTGGTGCTGGGAGAAATAGGCGATTTTCATTTTTTTGGCGACCGTCATTTTCCCGCTCATGAGCAGCAAACGGTGGGATAAAATTTTGGCAAGCGTAGACTTCCCGTTCCCGTTGGCGCCCAAGAGAGCGATACGGTCCCCCGGTTCGATACGCAAATTAACGTGCGAAAGGACGGGTTTCTCGTCGTATCCGGCCACGCCGTCTTCAATCGTAATGAGCGAATTTTGAAGCGGCTCCGGCGACGGGAACTGGAAATGCGTTTCCGGGTCTTTCGGGATTTGCGGCGCATCGCCCAGTTTTTCAATCATCTTGATACGGCTCTGCGCCTGCTTGGCCTTGGTGGCTTTGTAGCGGAAGCGGTCCACAAACGACTGCAAATGCGCCACTACGCGTTCGTGCTTGGCCGCGGCCAAACGCGCGCCTTCGATGGCGGCGGCGCGGGTGCGTTCGTACGTGTCGTAATTGCCGTTGTAAAGTTTTAGCTGCCCCTCTTCCACATGGATAATTTTATCGCACAGACGGTTTAAAATGTGACGGTCGTGGCTGATGATAAAGACGGTTTTATCAAGCCGGACGAGGTAATTTTCCAGCCACATGGCAGTTTCCATATCGCTGTGGTTGGTGGGTTCGTCTAAGAGCAGACAGTTGGACGGAGCGTACAGCGCGGCCGCCAAATTGGCGCGTACCTGCCAGCCGCCGGAAAATTCTTTCAGCGGGCGTTTAAAATCTTGGTTCACAAACCCGAGGCCGCTTAAAATCGCGCTTGCGCGCGCCTCGGCGCTATGCGCGCCCAAAAATTCCAGTTTATCAAACACTTCAGCCATCCGTTCGCCGGAAATGTTGGGGTTTTCGAGTTCTTTGTTCAGCGCGGTTAATTCTTTATCGGCCGCCAAAACGTAATCCAACAGCGGCACGGACGGATCCGCGATTTCCTGCGCCACGGACGCGATTTTGGTGCCGCGCGAAACGTCAATCTTTCCTCCGTCGGGCGAAAATTTGCCCTCGATCAGTTTAAAAAGCGTACTTTTGCCGCACCCGTTGGGGCCGACGAGGCCGACTTTTTGGCCGTCTTGAATCATCACGGACGTATCTTCAAAAAGGGTGCGCAAGCCGAAATGAAAGGAAAGATTTTTAATGTCTATCATAGGATAATACTATTTTACCAAATATAGACGAGGTGCGCCTTATTGACAAATTAGTTATTTTTTAGTACTATAAATAAGTATATTATACTATAATATGAAATTTCTTCAATGCGTTACTTCCTTTTGGAATTGGTTTAAAAATCAATACCCGCTGCTTTTGTTATTAGGGGTATATTTGTACGCGTTGTATTTTTTTATTCAAAACATTCAACATCCCGTATTTCCCTATCAATACGATAAAGTATCCATGTTTGTTGTGCTGGGCGCTCACTTTGCCATCATGCTGTACGCCATCCTGGCGGCAGGATGGCATCTT
>JAUNWB010000039.1:0-2313 GCA_030540535.1 Elusimicrobiales bacterium | reverse complement strand
AAAGATATGGCTGCAGTGTACTCTGCTGACTATTATCCTTGATTTTATAGACCTGCACTATCAAATAACGGCGGCTGCCATCATGTCGGACTTTATAATCGTAGAGATTGGAAACTCGCTGATTCCGTTTACCTGCGCGGCACGTGGGCTCTATCAAATCTACACGGGCCAATCGTTTACCGTCCGGCAAACGGCAGGCTACATTTTGGCACTCACACTGGGATCCAACCTCGGCACTATTGGCCTGTTTATTTGGCACACCTTCTTTCAGCAGTAACATCCCGTGCTAACGAGGCCGCCAAAACGCTCCTTTATTCAAATCTTCCGTTTTCCGCAGTAAGATTGTGTATTACTTCCTTACGGGGTGACGCCAAGCGAAAAAAGCGTCAGTTAGGATGACAGTTAAAGGTAAAACGGCCTTAATTCTGGATTCCGGCTCCACGGCCGGAATGACGGCATGAGGAAATCTTCGGGCATAATGATGAAACGAAGCGGCCAAAACAAACCTTAGTCGTTATTTAAATGCCGTGCAGAACAGAATAACATTGCAGACGATTATATGATTTTCCAAAACCTGCCGTCTTGCGCGGACTAGTTGGGGCGCGGCGTAGTGGCAATTACGTAAGCCCCAAGGTACGCGCAAGACGGCAGGTTTTGGAAAATTGTTTATCCTTAAAAGACACAAGGGACGAAAAAATCTTTTCGTCCCTTGTGCGTAAACCGTCAGTTAACAACAGCTGTTATCCTATTTCAGCAGGTTTACCAAGCTAAAGGTAGAAACTTCTTCCTTCATCTTGGCAATCACCTCGTCCACTCCCATCGCCGCCGTATTCGTGCCGTCTTTGAGGCGTACGGTCAGTTTGCCTTCGGCCGCTTCTTTCGCGCCGATAATGGCCGTGTACGGGATGCGCTGCATGTGCGCTTCGCGGATTTTAAGACCCAGTTTTTCGGGTCTTACGTCCAGTTCGGGGCGCAGGCCGGCCGCACGCATTTTGGCGGCCACTTCTTTGGCGAACGGAATCTGGTCGTCGGTCAGCGTCAACAGTTTAATCTGCACCGGCGCCAGCCAGAGCGGGAACCAACCCGCAAAGTGTTCGATAATCACACCCGTAAAGCGTTCGATGGAACCGAACATCGCCCGGTGTACCATAATCGGGCGCTGGCGGCCGTCGGAAGATACAAATTCCAGGTCGAAGCGCTGGGGCAGGTTGAAGTCGAACTGGATGGTGGAGAGCTGCCACAGACGTCCGATGGCGTCCATCACTTTAATATCGATTTTCGGCCCGTAGAAAGCCGCTTCCCCCGCGTGCGTGGTGTAAGGGATGTTATTGGTTTCCAACACGTGTTTGAGCGCGTTTTCGGCGCGTTCCCAGTCTTTCACGTCGCCGGTGAAATGTTCCGGGTGTTCGGGGTCGCGCGTAGACAGTTCCACGGCGTATTTTTCAAAGCCGAAGGTTTTGAAAATGTGCATCGCAAATTCAAAGCACTGTTTGACTTCTTCTTCCACCTGTTCGGGCGTGCAGAAAATGTGCGCATCGTCCTGCGTAAACCCGCGCACGCGCAATAAACCGTGCAGCGCGCCGGAGCGTTCGTAGCGGTACACCGTGCCGAGTTCAGAAAGGCGCAGCGGCAAATCGCGGTAGCTTCTCAAGTGGGTTTTATAAATTTCCACGTGAAAGGGGCAGTTCATCGGTTTAATCTGATATTTTTCGCCGTCGACTTCCATGGGGTGAAACATGCTGTCCGAATAAAAACCCGCGTGACCGCTGACTTCAAACAGGTGCAGGCGCGCGATGTGCGGGCTGACGACCAAATCGTAACCGCGTTTTAAGTTTTCTTCTTTAATCCAGTCTTCCAATAGTTTGCGCAGCATACCGCCTTTGGGGTGCATCAGAATAAGGCCGGGGCCGACGTTGTCGTTAATGGAGAACAAGTCCAGTTCCGGGCCGAGTTTGCGGTGGTCGCGCTTGGCGGCTTCTTCCTGCTGTTTGATGTAGGCATTCAGTTCGTCTTTCGTATCAAAGCACAGGCCGTAAATGCGCTGGAGCATGGGGCGTTTTTCGTCCCCGCGCCAGTACGCGCCGGCAATAGCAGTTAATTTAAAGCTGTTTACTTTACCCGTGTGTTCCACGTGCGGGCCGCGGCAAAGGTCGGCATAGTCGCCGTTGGTGTAAACGGTAATCGTGCCGTCTTCCAATTCTTCCAACAGTTCCAGTTTATAGGTTTCGCCGCGTTTAGTGAAAAATTCTTTGGCTTCGGCTTTCGTCATCTCTTTGCGCTCAAAAGGCTGGCGCGCTTTGATGATTTCTTTCA